>JAMQPJ010000462.1 GCA_023717585.1 Thermoanaerobaculia bacterium | reverse complement strand
AGGCCCGAAGGGCCACCTCGTGAAGGCGGGCACGCCCACGATGGGCGGAGTCCTCATCAACCTCGCGATCGTCGTGCCGACCCTCGTGTTCGCCGATCTCTCGAACCGCTACGTGTGGGTCGCCCTTGCCGCGACCGTCCTCGCGATGCTCATCGGCATCGGCGACGACTGGCGAAAGGTGTCGCGCCAGAGCAACCGCGGCCTCTCGGGCCGCCAGAAGCTCGTCCTGCAAACCGCCATCGGGCTCGGCGTCGGCTGGGCGTCCGTGAAGCTGTTCGACGCGCGCCCGGACGCGACGCACATCGCGCTGCCGTTCCTGAAGAACCTCCACCCGGACCTCGGGATCTTCTACATCCTCCTTGCCACGATCGTCGTCGTCGGCTCGTCGAACGCCGTCAACCTCACGGACGGCCTCGACGGTCTCGCGATCGGAGCCACCCTCGTCGCCTCCGCCACCTTCGCGATCCTCGCGTACATCGCCGGCAACGTGAAGACCGCGAGCTACCTCTTCGTGCCGTCCGTGCCGGGCACGGGCGAGCTCGCGGTGTTCTGCGCTGCGATCGTTGGCGCGTCGCTCGGTTTCCTGTGGTTCAACAGCCATCCGGCCGAGGTCTTCATGGGCGACACGGGCTCGCTCGCGCTCGGCGCCGCGCTGGGGACCGTCGCGGTCCTCATCAAGCAGGAGATCCTCCTCGTTCTCGTGGGAGGCCTCTTCGTCGTCGAAGCCGTCTCCGTGATCCTGCAGGTGGGCTCCTTCAAGCTGCGCGGCAAGCGCATCTTCAAGATGGCGCCTCTCCATCACCACTTCGAGCTCGCCGGGTGGCCGGAGTCGAAGGTCATCATCCGTTTCTGGATCGTCGCGATCCTCTTCGCGCTCTTCGCGCTTTCGACGATGAAGCTCCGATGACGCTGTCGCTGGGACCCGACCTTCCCGAGATCCGCTCCGCGGCGGTCTTCGGCCTCGCGCGCTCGGGCCGCGCCGCCGTGACGGCGCTCCTCGAGCGCGGCGTGGAGGTCGTCGGCACGGACGCGAAGCCGGACCTCACGGGCCTCGCCGAGCGCCCGGGCCTCAGGTACGTCCTCGGCGGGCACCCCGAGTCGCTGCTCGAGGGCGTCGACCTCGTGATCGTGTCGCCCGGCATCCCGCTGACGCTTCCCGTTTTCGACGCGGCGCGGGCCCGCGCCCTGCCGGTCGTCGCGGAGATCGAGCTGGCGTCGCGCCTCCTGCCGGGAGTCGTCGTGGGCGTCACCGGCACGAACGGAAAGTCCACGACGACGGCGCTCGCGGCGGCGCTTCTGAAGGCCGCGGGCCACTACGCGGTTGCCTGCGGGAACTTCGGGACGCCCTGGATCCACTTCGCGACGAAGGAAGGCGCGAACGGAATCGGCTCGGTGCCGCGCACGTGGGTCGTGGAGCTGTCGTCCTTCCAGCTCGAAGGCATCCGGCGCTTCGCGCCCGACGTGGCGGTACACCTGAACCTCACGCCCGACCACCTCGACCGCTACCGCTCCATCGACGACTACGGCGCGGCCAAGGCGCGCATCTTCGAGAACCAGCGCGAGGCGCAGATCGCCGTGCTGAACGCCGACGACCCGCTCGTCGCACGCGTCAGGCCGCGCGCCCGGCGCTTCGCGTTCTCGCGGCGCTACTCGCCAGGGCTCGGCGTCTGGCTCGCCGACGACCTCTTTCTGGCGGACGTGACGGGCAAGGGCCCGCGGATCGTGGCGAAGCGGTCGGATCTCGCGCTGCCGGGCGCGCATAACGTCGAGAACGCGCTCGCCGCCCTCGCCGCGACGCTGCCGCTCGGCGTCACGCCCGAGGCGGCCGTCGAGACGCTGCGCACGTTCCGCGGACTCCCGCATCGAACGGCCCTCGTGCGCACGGTGAACGGCGTCGGCTACTGGAACGACTCGAAGGGCACGAACGTGGACGCCACGCTGAAGAGCCTCGAGGGGTTCCCCGACGGCAAGGTGCACCTCATCCTCGGCGGGAAGGACAAGGGCGACGATTTCGCGCGCCTCGGGCCCCTGGCGTCAAGGAAGGCGCGGCGCATCCTCGCGATCGGGAAAGCGGCGCCGGCCATCGCCAAGGCCCTCGGCGGCCTGCCGGGCGTCGTGCTCGAGGTCGCGGGCACGCTGGCGAAGGCGCTCGAGGACGTCTCCCGGCACGCCGCGCCGGGAGACGCGGTTCTCCTGTCGCCGGCGTGCGCGTCGTTCGACCAGTTCCGCGACTTCGAGCATCGGGGCGAGGTGTTCGAGGCGCTCGTGAAGGCGCTGCCCGAGCCCCTCGTGGCGGGGAGGCGCTGATGGCGCGGAAGCTGGCGTTCGACCGCCTCCTGTTCGGATCCGTCGTGCTGCTCGTCCTGACCGGACTCCTGATGATCTACAGCGCGTCGGCGATGCAGATCTACCTGCCGACCTCCGGGGCCCCGGCGGGCGCGTACTTCTTCGTGATCAAGCAGACCGTCGCCGTCGTCGCCGGAGGCGTCCTCGCGTTCCTGGCGATGTCGATCGACTACCGCCGCCTGAACGACCCGCGCCTCGTCACGGTCGGCCTCGTCCTTCTGACCGGGTCGCTCGTCGCCGTTCTCCTCCAGGCTCCCGTGAACGGCGCCCGGCGCTGGCTGTCCCTCGGCGTCATCAAGTCCGTGCAGCCCTCCGAGTTCGCGAAGATCGGGCTCGTCATCGCGCTCGCGGCGCTCCTCTCGCGGCGGGAGGGGGAGATCACCCACCCGACGCGGACCCTCTTGCCGATCGTCGGGCTCGTCGGCCTCCTCGCGGGACTCGTCCTTTTCGAGCCCGATTTCGGAACCGCGCTGACGTACTTCGTGATCGCCGCCGCGATGCTGTATTTCGCCGGCCTGCCTCTGAAGTACTTCCTCGTGTCGGCGCTCCTCCTCGTGCCCACGCTCTCGGCCTACGCCCTGTCGGCGCAGTACCGCCGGGACCGCCTCCACGCCTTCCTGCACCCGGAAGCGGACCCGCTCGGCAAGGGCTTTCACGCGATTCAGTCGCTCATCGCCGTGGGAACGGGGGGCGTCACGGGTCTCGGCATCGGGCACGGAAAGCAGAAGCTCTTCTTCCTTCCCTATCCGTACACGGATTTCATCTACGCGATCGTGGGCGAGGAGCTGGGGCTCCTCGGCTGCGCCGCGGTGCTCGCGCTGTTCGGCTTCCTCTTCGCGCGCGGCGTTCGTGCCGCCGCCAACGCGCCCGACTCCTTCGGTCGTCTGCTCGGGATCGGCTTCTCGGTGATGATCGTCGTGCAGGCCCTCGTCAACATCTCCGTCGTGCTCGCGCTCCTTCCCACCAAGGGAATCCCCCTGCCGTTTCTCTCGTACGGCGGATCGGCGCTCTTCGCCGATCTCCTCGCGGTCGGGATTCTCCTCAACCTCTCGCAGCACGCGTCATGACGAAACGTGGATTTCTCATCGCGGGCGGCGGAACGGGCGGGCACGTCTTTCCCGCGCTGGCGCTCGCGGGCGAGATCCGGCGCCGCCGGCCCGGCGCGTCGATCGTGTTCGTGGGAACGGCGCGCGGGCTCGAGACGACGCTCGTGCCGAAGGCCGGCTTCCCTCTCGAGCTCGTGCGCGCGAAGG
>JAMQPJ010000461.1 GCA_023717585.1 Thermoanaerobaculia bacterium | reverse complement strand
CTGACGAGGTACTTCGGAGTGATCGAAAGCGCGACGGCGTCCCCGATGGCCTCGTGGAAGCCGTCGTTCGCGCTGTCACGGAAAAGGTGAGGCTGCTTCGAGTAGGCCCGCTGGTAGAAGTTGTGCCCGAGCTCGTGATGGACCGTCACGAAGTCCTCGGCGGTCGGCTCCGTGCACATCTTGATCCTGATGTCGTTCTCGGCGTCGACGTCCCAGGCGCTCGCGTGGCAGACGACGTCGCGGTCCCGCGGGCGCGTGAAGAGCGAGCGCTCCCAGAACGTCGGCGGGAGCGGCGCGAAGCCGAGCGACGTGAAGAAGCCCTCGCCGTACTTCACCATGCCCTTCGCGTCGGTCTTCCGCGTCTCGAGGATCTTCGTGAGGTCGTAGCCGGTGTCCGCGCTCTTCGGCGCGAGGAGCGGATACACGTTCGTCCAGTCCTGCGCCCACATGTTCCCGAGGAGGTGCGCCGGGATCGGCCCGCTGGCCGGGACGGCGTCGCCGTATTTCTCGCGGAGCTTCGTCCGCGCGTACGTGTGGAGCGCGACGTAGAGCGGCCGGACCTGCTCCCAGAGGCGGTCGAGCTCCCGGGCGAAGACCTCCGGCGGCATGTCGTACTTGCTCCGCCACATCGCCCCGGTGTCCGGGAAGCCGAGCTCCTTCGTCCCCTCGTTCGCGAGAGCGACGAACCGGGCGTAGTCGGCGCGCATCGGCGTCCCGACCGCGTGCCAGGCCTTCCAGAGCGCAACGAGCTCCTGCGTGTCCCGGCTCTTCGCCATCCGGCGGTTCACCTCCTCGAACGTGAGGCATTCCGGAACCCCGGGCAGGCAGGCGCGCCCTCGCCCGTATGAGGCGTCGAGGCCCGTCGCGAGGCGCGTGAGCTCTGCGCTCTTCGCCGGATCCGACGGCGCCGCGAGGTCCAGCGAGAGGCGGATCTTCTCGAGCTTGCGGGCCGTCTCCGGCGGGACGGCGACGCCGCGGAACACTTCGGCCTGCTTCGCGAGAGCGGCCGTGGCCGTGATGAGGCGCTCGCTCGCGAGCGCCGAGAGGGTCTCCGTGTCCTGCGTGATGAAGTTCGCCTGCACCCAGCCGGCGCGGCCCGCCTCGACCGCGAGGGCCAGGAGGCGCTTCTCGGCCGCGTCGACGAACCGGGCGGCCTCCTCGGGCGTCGGGCGGGCGGGTACGGCGGCCTGGGCGCGTGCGTCGCCGGCGAGGGAAACAGAAAAGGCGAGGACACCCAGGAAAGGCGCTGCGGTTCTCATGGAGCGTTTCTCACTCTTCTCTCAGTCCTCGCTGACGTCGTCGGGGAGCTCGTTGCGGTCGGAGACCCCGTCCTTTGGGAAGAAGAGCGCGAGGGCGTCGCCCAGCTTCCCGACGGCCGCGATGATGCCTTCCGTGAAGCGTCCCGAGGCGAAATGCGCGCCCGCCGCGTCGCGCGCCTCGAGCCAGAACGCGTCTCCCACCTTTTCGTGGATCCCCGAGCCGCCGACGACCGCGAAGGCCCGGGAAACCGGCGCGAGGAAGATCAGGCAGGCCGATCCGCGGGCCGTCTTGTCCATTCCGAGGCGCAGGAACGTCCGCTCGGCTTCGGCCCTCGCGTCCGCGACCTCGCCGTGGTGGAGGTGGACGCGAATCTCTCCGTAGCTCCGGTCCTCGGCCTTCCGGATGGCCTCGGCGATGGCCGCGCGGTCGAGCTGCTCGAAAAAGACTCTCGCGTCTTCCTTGCCCAT
>JAMQPJ010000455.1 GCA_023717585.1 Thermoanaerobaculia bacterium | reverse complement strand
GCGCCGCGTAGCGGTCGGAGATCCTTGACAGCCTCCGCCCGGCCCAGATTCATTCCGCGGCGGCGGCAGTTGCCGCCGCCGATAGCAGAAATCTCTTTCTCTTCCTTCCTCTACTCGAGAACCACGATCACGACGCGGCGGTTCTGGGCGCGGCCCTTCGCCGTCTTGTTGGTTTCCACGGGCTGCGTGTCGCCATAGGAGATCGTGGACAGGCGGCCGAGAGGCAGCTTGTGCTCGCGCGCGAGGTACCGGCGCACCGCTTCGGCGCGCTGCTGGCCGAGCTGGTCGTTGTAGTCGGCACCGCCCGTGTCGTCCGTGTGCCCCTGGATCTCGAGGTAGACGCCCTTGTCGAGCCCCTTGATCTTGCCGGCGAACTCGTCGAGCGCCACTTTCGCGTCCTTCGTCACCTCGAACGAGTTGACCTTGAAGCGCACGCGGTCTTCCGCGAAGGACTGCTGGAAGACGATCTTGCCCTTCGCGAGGACGCCGGCCTCCTGAGCGCGCTGAAGGGCGTCCCGGGCGGACTGGCTGATCTGCTCGATCTGCCTGCCGTGTTCGCCGACCTTGCCCTCGGTCGCCTTCTGCTTCTCCTGCAAGTCCTCGAACTGAGTCTCCACCGACTCGATCTTCTTGTCCGTCTTGGCCTGAGCGGCGGCGATCTTCTTGTCGACGTCCGTGGTCGTCGCGCAGCCGGCGAACGACAGGCTCGTGACCGCAACGGCGGCGGCGAGCAGGGAAAGTGAATTACGCTTCATGTCGAGAGTCCTCCTGTTGTGGGTTAGCCCTTTGCGGGCGGAGCCGGACCCTTGTAGCCAGCCCGGACGCGGATCGCCCGGAGCGGACCGGAGAGCCGGAGAGCGATGCGGCGGAAGCGCACGGGCCCCGTGCCCGCGGCCGTGAAACCAAGAAGATACTGGGTGCGCAGGTCCTTCTCGATGAGCCGGATGGACTCCGGCAGACGGGAGGCCTCGTCCACGATCGCGAGGCGGCCGCCCGTGAGGCGCGCCACGTGCCCGAGGATTTCCAGGTTCAGGAGCGCTTCGAGGGACTGGCCGGGCGCGGGGAAGACGGGGGATCCGGGCGAGCGAAGACCGATGGGGTAGACGGGCACGTCGACGCCTTCGAGGAGGGCCGCGAGGTCGTCGCGGGAGAGCTCGGACGCGTTGTCGATCCCGTCGGTGAGAAGGACGATGGCGCGCGAGCCGTTCTTTCCGAGCAGCGACTTGTCGGGCATCCTCGCGAGCGCGTCGAAGAACGCGGTCCTGCCGAACGGCTTCACGGCGTTCACCGCCGCGACGACGCGCGCCGTGTCCTCGGTGAACGAGACGACCTCTCGCACCTCGCCCTCGGCGAAGACGAAGAGCGCGAAGTCGTCGCCGGGGATCTTCTGCTCCACGAGAGCGGCCACGGCGGCGCGAGCGCCCGCGAGTTTTCCGGCCAGGTCCATCGATCCGGACCCGTCGAGGAGAATCGTGAACGAAACGGGTGCGTCGTCGCTGCGCGCGAAGAGGTCGGTCTTCACGGGGGTGCCGTCCACGAGCAGAGTGACGTCCCGTTTGCGCAGATTGCGCACCGGGAGCCCTTTGAGGTCGGTGACCACGAAGGGCACCAGAACGTAACTGACTTCGACCGAGGTCGTAGCTTTTGCCGGCCCCGAGGAGGGTGTCGGAATCACCTCGGCCGGGGCAAGGGCCGCGGAGACGAGCAGCGAAGCGAGGGTAAACCGTTGAAGATGGATCATTTCGTGGAACCTGGGTACGCCCTCCGGCAGGAAGTGTCGCGCCCTTTCGCCCGGTAGGAGCAAATTGGCCGCCAGAGGCGGCCGAAAAGCCACAGGAACGTGACGTGGCTTACAACTAGAGTCCCGGTAAGGTCAGATCAGCTCGGCCTGCGAGAAGAAGAACGTGATCTCGCGCGCGGCGTCGGCGGGAATCGCCGAGCCGTGCGCGGCGTTGCGTTCGATGGACTCGCCGAACTCCTTGCGGATCGTGCCGGCGTCGGCCTTCGCCGGGTCGGTCGCGCCCATGACGGAACGCCAGTGCGCGACCGCGTTCTCGCGCTCGAGGACGGCGACGTAAACGGGTCCCGAGGTCATGTACTTGACGAGCGCGCCGAAGAAGCCCTTGGCGCTGTGCTCGCCGTAGAACGACTCGGCTTCGGCCTTCGAAATGACGTGCCGCTTGAAGGCGACGACGCGGAAGCCCTCGGCCTCGATGCGCGCGAGGATCCTCCCGGCGTTCCTCGAGGCGACGGCGTCGGGCTTGATGATGGCGAAGGTTTTTTCCATGCGGCCGCGGAGTATACGCGGCGGCGTTGCGCACGGGCCTGCCGATTGGCTAGGCTCCGCGCATGAGCACACTCTTCGCGCAGTCCGACCGCCAGGGGATCCTCGACCGGCTCGGGAAGCTCGAGCCCGGCGCGGCGCGCCAGTGGGGAAAGATGGACGCTGCCCAGATGTGCGCGCACTGCGTGGCCGCGCTCGAGGTGGGAGCGGGCGACGTCGTTAAGGAGCACGGCTTTCTTGGAAAGGTCCTCGGCCGGTTCGTGAAGGGCTCGCTTCTCGGGGAAAAGCCGTTCTCGAAGAACTCTCCGACGGACCCGTCCTTCATCGTGAGCGATCCCCGCGATTTCGAAAAGGAGAAGGCGCGGCTCGTCGAAATCGTGAAGCGCTTCGGCGATGCGGGCGCAGCCGCGGCGGACGGCCGCATGCACTCGTTTTTCGGCCGCCTCAAGGGCGACGAGTGGGGCGTTCTCATGCACAAGCACCTCGACCACCACCTCAGGCAGTTCGGGGTGTAGGGCGGGCCCCGGTCACGGGCAGGTCGAGGCCGGCTGCTGGAGGATTGCCGACGCGGGCGCGAGGTAAACCGCACGCTCAGGAAACCGAAACGGATCCATAATGGATGCCGGAGGACGCCATGGCGACGCTCACCCTGAAGAACGTTCCGGAAGAACTCGTCGAGCAGCCCTCTGGCGATCCGAGCTCCGCAACGTCCTCGCGACGGCGATGCGCGTTCGGGGGCTGCGTCTCCCGGGCGCGGTTGCGGCCTTCGAAGCGGCGGACCGGCTCGTGACCGACTTCGATCTCGAGGAGTTCACGGAGGGTTGCCTCGCTCTCGCGGCGAAGGGCCGGATTTCCGGGTACGACGCCGAGTTCTTCTTCGTGGCGGAGCGCCTAGGGAGACCTCTCGTGAGCGGAGATCGAAGGCTCGCGAAGGCCTTCCCAGGCCGCGTGCTCTCGCCTGAGGAGTTCGTATCCCGCAGCTGAGTCCCGCAGAACGAAAGGGCGCCCGAAGGCGCCCCCTGAGATTCCGGTTCTCGGGTCGAACTACCTGCCGAGGATCTTCTTCAGCGTCTCGCCCATGAGCGCGGGGGAGTCGGCGACGTGGACGCCAGCCTCCTTCAGGGCCTTCACCTTCTCGCCGGCCGTGCCTTTTCCGCCAGAGATGATCGCGCCCGCGTGGCCCATCCGGCGGCCGGGAGGCGCCGTCCGCCCCGCGATGAACGAGACGACGGGTTTCTTGAGGTTGCCGGCGATCCAGCAGGCCGCCTCTTCCTCGGCGCTCCCGCCGATCTCGCCGATCATGATGACGGCCTCCGTCTCGGGGTCGTCGCGGAAGAGGGTCAGGGCGTCGATGAAGTCCGTGCCGTTGATCGGATCGCCGCCGATCCCGATGCAGGTCGACTGCCCGAAGCCGAGCACCGTGGTCTGGCCGACGGCTTCGTACGTGAGCGTTCCCGAGCGCGAGACGACGCCGACGAAGCCGGGCATGTGGATGCGCGCGGGCATGATGCCGATCTTGACCTTCGCCGAGGGCCGGATGATCCCGGGGCAGTTCGGGCCGATGAGCCGGCTCGAGCCCCTCGCGAGGTACTCCTTCGCCTTGATCATGTCGTTGACGGGCACGCCCTCCGTGATCGCGACGATGAGCGCGACGCCCGCGTCGGAGGCCTCCATGATCGCGTCGGCGCACGCCGGCGGCGGAACGAACACCATCGAGGCGTTCGCGCCCGTCGCCTTCACGGCGGCGTGGACCGAGTCGAACACGGGGATGCCGTCGACGACCGTGCCGCCCTTGCCCGGCGTGACGCCCGCCACGAGCTTCGTGCCGTAGTCGCGGCTCGCGAACGCGTGAAACTTGCCTTCGCGCCCGGTGAGGCCCTGCACGACGAGACGTGTGTCCTTCGAGATCCAGTTCGCCATCTCA
>JAMQPJ010000425.1 GCA_023717585.1 Thermoanaerobaculia bacterium | reverse complement strand
AGGGCCTCGCCGTGGAGATCCACGGGGAGCCCGGAAGCCTCCTCGAGGCGCCGCGCGAACGTCCGGACGCGCCGCGCAAAGTCGCCCTCGGTGCCGTCCGCGTTCACGGGGTGGCCCACGACGAGGCGGACCACGTCGCGTTCCTTCGCCGCGGCCGCGACGGCGGCCGCGGCCTGGGCGTCGCTCGTGCGCGAAACGACGCCCACGGGGACGACGACCCGGCCGGTCTCGTCCGAGACGGCGAGACCGATCCGCTTCTCGCCGAAATCGACCGCGAGGACACGCACGACCCCGAATCGTAGGAGGCCCCCTCGGCGAAGTCCAATCCGGCTACAATCGCTCCCTTCGCCGGCCCGCATGCGGGACCACGACTTTCGGGAGACACTCCGCCATGAACGACGTCTTCATCCTCTCCGCCTCCCGGACGCCGGTCGGCACGTTCCTCGGCGCACTCGCGCCCCTTTCGGCCTCGCGCCTCGGCGCGGTGGCGATCAAGGCCGCGCTCGAGCGCGCGGAAGTCCCCGCCGGCGCCGTCGGCCAGGTCTGGATGGGCAACGTCCTGCAGGCCGGTCAGGGCCAGGCCCCCGCGCGTCAGGCGGCCCTCGCGGCGGACATCCCCGTCTCGACGGGCTGCATCACGGTCCACAAGGTCTGCGGTTCTGGCATGCGGTCGGTGATGGAAGCCGCGAACGCCCTTCGCGCCGGCGAGTTCGAGGTGGCGGTCGCGGGCGGCATGGAGTCCATGTCCAACGCGCCCTACCTTCTTCCAAAGGGCCGCTCCGGAATGCGCATGGGCCATGGCCAGCTCCTCGACTCGATGATCTCGGACGGCCTCTGGGACCCGTACAAGAACGTCCACATGGGCAACTGCGCGGAGCTGTGCGCGGCGAAGTACGCGTTCACGCGCGAGGCGCAGGACGCGTACGCGCTCGAGAGCTACCAGCGCGCGCGCCGCGCGAACGAGGCGGGGGATTTCAATGCCGAGTTCGCCCCCGTGACGATCGAAGGCAAGAAGGGGCCCGTCACGGTGGATCGCGACGAGGAGCCGTTCGCGACACCGCTCGAGAAGCTCGAGAAGATGGGGACGCTCAAGCCGGCCTTCCAGAAGGACGGCACGGTCACCGCCGCGAACGCGTCGAAGATCAACGACGGCGCGTCGGCGCTCGTCCTCGTCGCCGAAGCGGGACTCGGAAACGGGAAGCCGATCGCCCGGATCGTCGCCCAGGCCTCGCACGCGCAGGAGCCCGAGTGGTTCACCACGGCGCCCGTCGCGGCGGCGCGGAAGGCCGCCGAGAAGGCGGGGATTCCGCTTTCCCAGATCGACCTCTTCGAGGTGAACGAGGCGTTCTCCGTCGTGGCGATGGCGTTCATCGAGGACCTCGGGCTCGACCCGAACAAGGTGAACGTGAACGGCGGGGCCGTGGCCCTCGGCCATCCGATCGGATCGTCGGGGTCGCGCATCGTGACGACGCTCGTGCACGCCCTCCGGGCCCGCAAGAAGAAGTACGGCCTCGCCGCGATCTGCATCGGAGGCGGCGAAGCCACGGCCGTCGTCGTCGAAGCGCTCTAGAATCGGGCCGATGATCGACAAGGTCGTCCGTGGAGCCTCACCTAGGGACGCGGCGGCGGAGGCCGTCCGGGACATTCCCTCGGGCGCGACGCTCGTGGTGGGGGGATTCGGCCTCTGCGGCATTCCGGAGAACCTCATCGGGGCGCTCGCGGAGCGCGACGTCACGGGACTCACGTGCGTCTCGAACAACTGCGGCGTGGACGACTGGGGCCTCGGGATCCTCCTCGGCCGGAGGAAGATCCGGAAGATGATCTCGTCCTACGTCGGGGAGAACGCGGAGTTCGAGAGGCAGTACCTCGCGGGGGAGCTGGAGCTCGAGTTCTGCCCGCAGGGCACGCTCGCCGAGCGCATGCGCGCGGGCGGCGCGGGGATCGCCGGCTTCTACACGCCGACGGGAGCCGGCACGATCGTGGCGGAAGGAAAGGAAACGAGGGATTTCGAAGGGCGGGAGCACGTCCTCGAGCGCGGGATCACGGGCGACTTCGCGCTCGTCGCCGCCTGGAAGGCCGACCGGCTCGGCAACCTCGTGTACCGGAAGACCGCGCGGAACTTCAACCCGATGGCCGCGACCGCGGGAAGGATCACGATCGCGGAAGTCGAGGAGCTCGTGGAGCCGGGCGGGCTCGATCCCGACGAGATCGACACGCCGGGCATCTTCGTGAAACGTGTCGTCGTCGCCCCGCGCGTCAAGCGCATCGAGCGGCGCACGGTGCGAAAGGGCTGAGGGGGACGAGGATGGCGAAGCTGGACCGGGACGGCATCGTCCGGCGCGCGGCCCGCGAGCTCGCCGACGGGATGTACGTGAACCTCGGGATCGGCATGCCGACGCTCGTCTCGAACTTCATCCCGAAGGGCATGGAGGTCATCCTCCAGTCCGAGAACGGCATCCTCGGCATGGGGCCCTATCCCGGCGAAGACGAGGTCGACGCCGACCTCATCAACGCGGGCAAGGAGACGGTCACCGTCATTCCCGGCGCCGCGTTCTTCTCGTCGGCGGACTCCTTCGCGATGATCCGGGGCGGCCACATCGACCTCTGCATTCTGGGCGCGATGCAGGTCGACGCCGAAGGCTCCATCGCGAACTGGATGATCCCGGGAAAGCTCGTCAAGGGGATGGGCGGCGCGATGGACCTCGTCGCGGCCGCGAAGCGCATCGTCGTCACGATGGAGCACGTCGCGAAGAACGGCGAGAAGAAAATCCTGAACCGCTGCACGCTTCCTCTCACGGGGAAAGGCTGCGTCCACCGGATCGTCACCGACCTCGCCGTCCTGGACGTGAAGAAGGGCGGAGGCCTCGTTCTCGTCGAGCGCGCGCCCGGCGTGTCCGTGGACGAGATCCGCGCCGCCACCGAGCCGCCGCTCGAAGTTGCGGGCGACGTGCCGGAAATGCGGGTCTGAGGTTCCGCTGCTTCGCCATCTCCTCGTGTGGGCCGTTCTGGCCGTCTGCACGGGAGCAAGTCTTTCTTTCTCCCAATCCTCCTTCGACACCGATCCTTTCTCGTCGCGCTTCAGGGAGAGAGGCGGCTGGGAGCCGAAATTCCGCCTGCCCGACAAAGGCGGGACGATCCGCATCGCCATCGACAAGGGAGAGCCGGGCGGACCGCAGGGCAAGCAGACGATCGTGGAAGAGGATCTCTTCACCGCGGACGCGCCGCCCGGCAGGTTCGTCACGATCGAATATCAGGACGTGAAGCTGACGGCGCGGAGCGTGCACGGCAGCCTCAGGAAGAAGACCGTCGTCGCCGAAGGCGACGTCACGTTCGAACAGGGCGCCTCGCGCATGCAGGGCGCGCTCCTCGAGCTCGACCTCATCGAGAAGACGGGCGTTCTCACGGATGGACGGATCGACCTCGAAGGGGGCCTTCATCTGAAGGGCGCGACGCTCGCGAAGGTCGGACCGCGCACGTTCACGCTCACAGACGGAATGGTGACGTCGTGCGAGGTCTGCGAGGGTCAGGAGCCGTCCTGGAAATTCAGGGTCAGGAGCGGCCGCGTGACGCTCGAGGACTTCGCGCGCCTCAAGGGCGTGACGTTCTCGATGGGAGGCGTCCCGCTCCTCTGGACGCCCTATCTCATCTGGCCGGCGCTCCGGGACCGCGCTTCGGGTTTTCTGATTCCGGGCCTCGGGTACAACTCGAACCGCGGCGGCTATCTCGGGATGTCGTATTACTGGGCGATTTCGCGCTCGGCGGACGCGACGTTCTCGGGAGATTTCTACACGAAGAAATACTACGGCCTCGGCGCGGAGCTCCGGGCGCGGCCGTCCGCGGGGACGCGTTTCGAAGGCACGTACTACACGATTCAGGATCCGACGGTCGACACGTGGCGCTGGCAGACGCTGGGCACGCTCGTCTCGGACGACCTCGGGCCCAAACTGCGCGGCGTCGCCACCTGGATCAACTTCTCGGACCCGACGTTCTTCCAGGACTTCAATCGCAACTTCAGCCTCGTGTCGACGCGCTCGCTGAAGAGCGAGGGCTTCCTCACCTGGAGCCCGGATCCCGTCTCCGTCAACCTCCGCGTCTCGCGCGAGGAAGCCCTCGGCTACGGTTCCTCCTCCATCGTGAGCGAGCGCCTGCCGACGGTCGAGGTCGGCCTGCGCCCCACGCCGTTCTTCGGGCAGGCGGTCTTCGTGGAAGCGTCGGCACAGGGGGGCGTCCTGCGCACGAACCGCGGCGAGGGCCTTCCGTCCGGCGCGTACGACCGCTTCGACCTCTTTCCGAAGGTGAACGTTCCGCTCTCTCTCTTCCCGTGGCTGTCGCTGGAAGGCACGGCGGGCGTGCGGCTCACGTCGTACGGGAAGTCCCTTTCGCCGGACCAGACGGCGCTCACCGACGAACGCTACAACCGCGAGGCGCTCTCGACGAGCCTGTCGCTGACGGGCCCGTCGTTCTCGCGCCTCCTCGAGGGCAAGCTCGGCCGGTTCACGAAGTTCAAGCACGTGATCGAACCGCGTGTCACGTGGGAGTATCTCGCGGGCCGCGACGATTTCGCGGCGACGCCTCTTTTCGACGAGATCGATTCCCTGCTCCCGACGAACGTGATCCGGTACTCGCTCCTCCAGCACCTTCTCGCCAAGGGAAACCAGGGAGGCTCGCGCGAGGTCGCGTCGTTCGAGGTGGCGCGCGAGTACTTCCTGAGGCTCCCGGGCGAGGGCACGGCCCGCGGGCCTGTGCCGAACGCGCAGCGCAGCTCTCCGTGGTCTTTCATCCTGCGGGTCAACGCCACCTCCTCGCTGAACCTCGACGTACGGACGACGTGGGATTCCCACGCGAATCAGGTCACCTCGGCGAGCGTGACTGCCGTGATGTCGGCAGCCGAGCGCTCGCTCGCGCTGTCGCTCTTCGACAGCCACCCGGTCGTGCTGCCCCCCGGGGTCGACCCCGGCGCGTCTGCCCAGCTCCGGATCTCGGGCGGGGTGCCGATCCTCCCGAAGCGGCTCCGGTTCGACGTGGAAGCGAACTACGACCTGTCCAAAGGGCGCATGCTCGAGTCCCGCACGCTCCTGACCCTCCAAGCGGCGTGCTTCAAGATCCTCGCGGAGTACCGGGATCTGCGCACCGGAGACGTGCCGTCGCGGGACTTCCGCGTGGCGCTGACCTTGAAAAACGTCGGCAGTTTTCTGGATTTCACGGGGAGCCTGCCTTGATCCAGGACGCAGGGAGAGAGATTCCGTCCGTTCCCGACACTTCCTCCGTGAGGCATTTTTCGGCCCGTTTGGTCCTTCTTGCCCTCCTTTTCCCCGTTTTCGTGCTGCGGGGCGAGGCGGCGGCGAGCGGCCGGGCTTGCCACGACGCTCTCGTCGTCGACCCGGAGGCCCTGCCGTGGACGTCCGCGGGGGTGGACACCCGGGCCGCCGAGGATGACGGAACCCCCCCTGTTTTTCCGTGTTACGTGAAAGGACAGCTCTCGACCGGCGGACAGGCGCCGCCCTCGCGTCTCGCGTGGTTCTCGTTCACGCCCGCCGTCTCGGCCACCTACCGCATCGACACGCTCGGAACGACGCCGGCTTCCGACTACGACACGATTCTCGGCCTGTACACCGGGTCCTGCGGTTCGCTCGGCGCCGTCTCGGGAATCTGCCGGCAGAACGGTTTCAATCCCGACGACGCCCCCGGGTCTCTCCAGTCTTCGGTCACGCTGAACCTGGTCGCGGGCACGACCTACACGATCGCCGTCGGCGGCATCGGCCAGCCGAACTCGTTTACGGGCGCCTTCGAGCCCTCGAAGGGCGGCACGCTGCGGCTGAACGTCGCCCGCGTGGCGGTCAACTATCCCTACACGTACGTGGTGCCGTCGGTCGCGCGGGCGGGCGGGTTCATGAGCGACCTTTCGGTCACGAACGTGGAAGCGTCGGAGGGCCAGTTCGTCATTCAGTATCTGGGGCACGGGAGCGACGGCGAGCAGAACCTCCCGGCAGTCCAGCCCGCGTCCGGCCCGCAGCGCATCGACCCGTCCGGGTCGCGCGAGTTCCCGGACGTCCTGGCCACGCTCTTCTCGGTTTCTTCGGATTACGGAGCGGTCCTCGTGCAGTCCACGGGCCGGCTCCTCATCGGCGCGCGCACCGCGACGACGACGACGTCCGGGGGCGTGGGCTCCTTCGGGCAGTTCACCGAGGGCGTCGACGTGTCCGCGGGCGCGACGCCCGCCCTGGCCCTCGCCACCGGAGAGACCGGCTGGTTCGTCGCCGTGCGCGAGGACGCATCCGCGCGGACGAACCTCGTGCTCGTCAATCCCTCGTTGACACCGTGCGCCATTCAGTCGGAATTGCACGATGCCGGCGGAAACGTGCTCGGCGGCACGAAGACCTTCACCGTCCCGCCGCGCACGATGATCCAGAAGAACCGCCTCAAGGACACGTACGGAATCTCGGGCGACGTCCACGCAGCATCCGTTCTCGTCAGGAACGTGACCGCGGGCTGCTCGATCGCCGGAACGGCCTACGTCGTGGACGGGAACACGACGCCCGGCACGAACGACCCCTTCGCCGTGCCGTTGCGCAAGTAGCCGACGCACTCCGCCGTGTAGACTTCTGCACTCGTGCAGACGGTCATCCTCGGTGCCGGCGGAATGCTCGGGCGGGCTCTCGGACGTGAGTTCCCGGAGGCCGAACGTTTCACCCGGGCGGCGCTCGACATCACGGACGGAGCGGCCCTGCGCGCGGCCCTCGGCCCGGAAACACGCCTCGTCCTGAACGCCGCCGCCGACACGCGGGTCGACGCCGCCGAGTCCGACCCGCACCACGTGCTCGTGAATTTCGTCGCCGTCGGAGCGCTCGCGGCGCACTGCCGCAAGCTCGACGCGACGCTCGTGCACGCCTCGACGGATTACGTCTTCTCGGGCAAGGGGATCCGGCCTTACCGGGAGGACGACCCCGTGGACCCGGTCAACGCGTACGGCCGCGCCAAGCTCATGGGGGAACGTCGTGCGTTCGAGGAAGGCCTGGAGGTGCTCGTCGTGAGGACCTCGTGGGTTTTCGGCATGGGCGGCGTGAACTTCGTGGACACGATCCTGAAGAGAGTCGAAGGCGGCGCGCGGGATCTCTCGGTCGTGAACGACCAGGTCTCCCGCCCCACGTTCGCAGCCGACCTCGCGGCAGGGATCAGGCGGCTCGTCGACAGGCGCGTCACCGGGGTCGTCCATTTCGCGAACGCGGGCGACGCCACCTGGTTCGAGCTCGCCTCGGAGGCTCTCGCGCGCGAGGGGCGCACCGATGTCCTCGTGCGCCCGGTCCCGACGTCGGCGTTCCCGAGGCCGGCGCGGCGTCCCCCCTGGTCGGTCCTCGACACGTCGCTTTACGAGCGCCTCACAGGCGGCGTGCCCCGTTCCTGGCGTGAGGCCCTCTGCGACTATCTCGCCGACCGCCGCGCCGCCGCGCCCGCGCGACCCGCTTCATGACGCTGACCGGCGCCGAAGCGGCGCGAAAGGCGCTGCACATCGGGATGGCGGGCTTCGCGCTGCTCCTGCCAGAGCTTTCGTGGGGGACGGCTCTGGCTGCGGCGGGATTCGCCTGTCTTTTCAATGTGTTCGTGTTGCCGAGGGCGACGCCGTATTTTCTTAGAAGGGAAGAGGGGGAGAGAGGGTTCTCGCTTGGGATTGCGCTCTATCCGCTCACGGTGCTCTTCCTTCTTCTCCTCTTTCGCAGAAATCTCCCTGTCGCCGCTGCCGGATGGGGGTACCTGGCATTCGGAGACGGATTCGCTTCGATTTGTGGAATGACGCTCGGCGGGCCGAGGCTTCCCTGGAATTCTCAGAAATCCTTTTCTGGATTCTTTGGCTATCTTTTCTTCGGTTTTCTCGGAGCGTCGTTCCTCTTTGGGGTTCTCTCGTCGCGGATTCCCTCTCCCTCCGAGCTGATCTGTCTCTTCGCGGGAGCGCTCGCGGGCGCGGCCATCGAGAGCCTTCCGTCCGAGCTGGACGACAACGTTCTGCCGCCGCTCGTGGGAGCCGCCGTTCTCGCGTGTCTGCTCTGGACGCGCGGAGGCTGGGCGGACGCCCTCGGGGCCGGCGCGGCCCGCGGCGCTCTCCTCGCGCTCACGATCAACGTCGTCGCCTCCGGGATCGGCCTGTCTCTCCGCCTCGTCCGCCCCTCGGGCGCGCTGGCCGGCGCGCTTCTCGGGACGGTCATCCTCGCGTTCGGCGGCGCGCCTCTCTATCTTTCGCTCTGGGTCTTCTTCGGCGTCGGGACGATCGCCACACGCTTTTGCAAGGCGCGCAAGGAGGCGATGGGGAAGGCGGAGGAGGAGGGCGGGCGGCGGGGCGCGGCGAACGTCCTCGCGAACGTCTCGGTG
This sequence comes from Thermoanaerobaculia bacterium, assembly GCA_023717585.1. GTDB lineage: Bacteria > Acidobacteriota > Thermoanaerobaculia > UBA5066 > UBA5066 > Fen-183. The sequence goes on along the minus strand of JAMQPJ010000425.1, from coordinate 769 downwards.
GCCGCGTTCTGCGCTCTCGTCGCGGGGCTGGGGACGAACGGCGACGTTTTCCGCCTCGCCGCCGCGGCGGCGCTCGCGACGGCGCTCATGGACACGGTCGGAACCGAGATCGGTCAGGCGATCGCTTCGCCGACGGTCCTTCTGCCCGATTTCCGCCGCGTGCCGCCAGGCACGGACGGCGCCGTCTCCGTCGCGGGCACGCTGGCCGGCCTCGCGGCGGCCGCGGTCCTCGCCGCTGCGGGTTTCGCGACGACGCTTCTCGCGGGGAGCGGCGCCGTCGCCGTGGTGCTCGCGGCCTGCCTCGGCAACGTCCTCGAGAGCTTTCTCGGGCGGGACGGGGCTCCCTGGCGGGTCTCGAACGGCCACGTCCTGAACTTCCTGAACACGTCTGCGGGAGCCGTCGCCGCTCCCGTCTTTCTCGCGGCCGCGGGGGCCGTCTCGTGAACCTTCGACTCGCGGCGCGCCTCTCTCGCCCGTTCACGCTCCTGCCGCCTCTCCTCGGCATTCTCTCGGGCGCCGTCTGCGCCTTCGGAAGCGTGCACAATCCGGACCCCGCCCGGCGCGTCACGCCGGAGCTGCTCGGAATCGTCGCGCTCGGGGCGCTCTGCGCATCGCTCCTCAACGCGGCCTCGAACGTCCTCAACCAGATCACGGACATCGAGGTGGACCGCGTCAACAAGCCCGACAGGCCGCTCGTCACGGGCGAGGTGTCCGTCGCCGCGGCGTGGCGCCTGACCTGGGTGCTCTACGTCCTCGCCCTCGTGCCCAC
>JAMQPJ010000372.1 GCA_023717585.1 Thermoanaerobaculia bacterium | reverse complement strand
CGCCTCCGTCAGCTTCAGGCCCGGCGTGAGGCGCTCCTTCACGAAGCTGTCGAGCGCGAGCCCGCGGCGCACCCATGAGGACAGTTCCTCGCGAGTCGTCCCGGCCGCCGCGAGGGCGGCCGCGGCCGGAACGCCGCGCTCCTTCGCGAGCCGCTCCTCGAGGGCCGCGACTCGCGCCTCGACTTCCTCGGGCTTCGGGTCGAATCCGGAGGACCTCCGAAGCTGCTTCTCGCGCAGCAGGTCCACGATCCGCTGGTCGAGGGTGCGTTCGCGGTAGGCGGTGTCGGATTCCCCCGGCTTCCGTTCGAGGTACCTCACGGCCACGAGCTTCCGAATCTCGCCCTCGAGGATGAGATCGTCGCCCACGACCGCCGCGATCCGGTCCACGAGCACGGCCGGCCCCGAAGGCGCCGTCGCGGGAGGAGCCCCGGGTGGAGTGGGAACTGCAGTCTCCGGGGCGGCGCTCCGGGCGGTCCCCGAGAGGACGACGCCCGCGAAAACGAGCGGGACGAGCGTCCGGCGAAACACATTCGGATCGTAGCAGGCGTCCCCGCCGCGCGATCGCGAGAGAATGGGGCGATGGGCCGTCTTCTCGTCGTCGCGACGCCGATCGGGAATCTCGATGACCTGTCGACGCGGGCGCGGGAAGCCCTCGCGTCGGCGGCCGTCGTCTATTGCGAGGACACGCGCCGCACGGGAAACCTCTTCGCCCGTTTCGGCCTCACGACGCCTCGCGTGTCCTGCCACGGCCACAACGAGCACCGCCGGATCGACGAGGCTCTCGAGAGGCTCGCCCGCGGCGAGACGCTGGCTCTCGTCTCGGACGCCGGCACGCCGCTCGTCTCGGATCCCGGGGAGCGGCTCGTGGCGGCCGCGGCCGCGGCCGGGCACCAGGTGGAGGCGATCCCGGGCCCGTCGGCCGTGCTCGCGATCCTCTCGGTCTCGGGATTCCCCGCCGTACCGGTCACGTTCCTCGGCTTCCCACCCTCGCGCCGCGGCGAGCGCGACCGCTGGTACGCGTCGCATGCCGCGCGCCTCGGGACCGTCGTGCTCTTCGAGTCGCCTTTCCGCGTCGTGGAGTCCCTCGAAGCTCTCGCGCGCGCCTGGGGCGACCCGCCTGTCGTCCTCGGGCGCGAGCTGACGAAACTCCACGAGGAGGTCCTGCGCGGAAAGGCCTCGGAAATCGCACAGGTCCTCGCGGCACGACCCGCGGTCAAGGGAGAGATCGTTCTCGCAGCGGCCGCATTTTCAACCGAGCCCGGGTGAGTCCTACTCGTTCAGGGGATCTGGATGCAGACGATATTTCCAATTCTGAGATACACCGACGCCAGAGCTGCGATTAGGTGGCTCTGCGCGACCTTCGGCTTCGTCGAGCTGTTCTCCGTGCCTGAGTCGGGGCCGTTTGTCCGGCATGCGCAACTGAAGCTCGGGACGAACGTCATCATGCTCGGGTCCGTCAGACCTGAGGAGCGCATGGCGAGCCCTCGAACACTCGGAGTTGCCACGCAGGCGCTCTGCGTTTACGTCGACGACCTCGACGCGCATTTCGACCGCGCGCGATCGGCGGGGGCGGAGATCACGAGTCCGCCCAAAGACACCGACTTCGGCGCACGCGAATACCACGTCCGCGACCTGGAGGGGCACCCCTGGACGTTCGGCACGTACCTTCCCGATGCCGATCGGGAGTCGCCGCCGAACTCGACACTGTGAGCCGTCGGATGAGGACATCGTGCTAGAGCTGGCCAAGAAGGACTACTACGGCGTCCTCAAGCTTCCAGCGGGCGCATCCGAGCCGGTCATTCGACAGCGGTTCAAGCGCCTGGCCAAACGTCTCCATCCCGACGTCAACCCGTCGCCGAATGCCGCCTCGCAGTTTCGCGAAATCCGCGAAGCGTACGACGTACTCACCGATCCCGCTCGGCGAGCCGTCGTGGATTCCTGGTACGCACCGCACGCCAAACCCGCCTGGCGAACGCCGTCACGCGTTTCCGCAGGGAATTCACCCTCGACTCCGGCCCAAGCCGGTGGTGTGGACGCTCCGTTCACGCCGAGTCAAAAGCGGCCCATCTCGTCAGTATGGACCGCGGGCAGCGATCGCGTTTGGAACTTCTGCTGCTTTGCCCCCCTGGGGTTCATCGCAGCGTTCATCAGTGTTCTTCCTGTGACCAGCGAGCTTTCCACAGCGGTTCGTGCTGGCGTCGCGGTCGCCTTGATTGCGGGGATCATCGCCGCTATCGGTGGCGAAAAGGTCCGAGAATGGTTGCTGTGGGTTTTGTCCCGGGCGTGGTGGTGGTAGTGGAAAGAATGTCCTTTGATCTCCAGCCCGTTCTGGAAGGCGAGCTTCTCCGCCTCAGGCCGCTTCGGCCGGAGGATCTTCACGACCTTTACGCGGTGGCTTCAGATCCGCTCATCTGGGAGCAGCATCCGAGCAACGATCGTCACCAGGTAGAGGTCTTCAAGGGATTCTTCCGCGAGGCCCTGGAATCCGGGGGAGCCTTGATCGCCATCGATTCCAAAGATGGCCAGGTCATCGGATCGTCGCGATTCCATGGATACGACGGCGCCAAGAGCGAAATCGAGATCGGCTGGACGTTCCTGGCCAGGTCCCGCTGGGGCGGCGCCTACAACGGGGAAATGAAACAGCTCATGCTGCGGCACGCCTTCAGATTCGTGAACAGCGTCGTCTTCCTCGTCGGCCCTAAGAACGTGCGCTCACAGAGAGCCATGGAGAAGATCGGCGGTGCTCGCGTGGGATCGCGGCTCGACGGCAGCGGCCGGGAAAGTCTCGTCTACCGAATCACCGCCCCCTAGCTGGCCGAGCGGTCCTCCAGCGCGAGGCGCGCGTCGGATTCGAGGAGGCGTTCGAGGACGGGCCAGACGACGTCGGGCTGTGACGTGAAGGCGTGGAGATACAGCGCCACGTCGCGGGCGTCGTGCACACGCAGGAGGGCGTTGACGGCGCGGGCGAGGGTCTTGGGGGCCGGGGCCGGAATCGCTCCTTCCGTCGTGAGGCTGGGGCCGTCGTGGGACAGCTTCAAGACTTCGAGGAAAGACGAGATGAGGGCCGCCTGGCGGCGCGTGAGGGCGGCCGAGAGGACGTACAGGCCGAGCTCGGACGCCCGTTTGTCGCGCAGCGTGCGCCTCACGTAGGCGAAGCGCGTCTCTTCGGGCAGCTTCGTGAAACGCCGGAGGGGAATCTGCTGATACGTGAGGACGCCGCCCGCGATCTTCTCGGGAAGCTCGTCGTCCTCGCACGCCGCCTCGACGATCGCAGCCACCTCCGCGCTCGACATCCGGCGAAAAAGCTCGTGCGACTTGAGGGCTTTCATCGGAGGCCGAGGATATCCGACAATGGACGGCTTGATCGTCCTGCATGGCGCCCCCCGTCCGTCCGGATTCGCCCTTTGGGCCGAGGGACTCTTCGCCCCGCGCGAGGGGCGCGACCGGCATCCCCGCGCGCTCGAGCCGCGGGAGCTTCTCGAGGCGCTCGGAACCGAGGGCCTCACGTCTTTCGTCTCGGCGCGCGCCGAGCTCGCG
>JAMQPJ010000448.1 GCA_023717585.1 Thermoanaerobaculia bacterium | reverse complement strand
GATTTCGGGTCTACTCCCAAAGTCATGATTCTCGTTGCGCGCCACTGGCACGTGCACCACAGCTGAGCCGGCCGCGCTTCGCGCCGCCGGCCCGTCGAGGTCCGGAGGCGCGCGGGTTTCCAACGAGTACCCCCCAACCCCCTCCGGCCCGGAGGGAGTTTTCGTTTTGGCCCTGACCGCGGAGAAAACGCTTCTCGTCGCCTCCCTCGCGCCGGCTTCGAACGCCGAGGCGATGGGAGCGTGCGAGAGCCTGGCCGATCAGCCCCCGGAGGCTGCGGTGGAGCTGCGCCTCGACGGCTTCGCCGAGGCACCGGCGTACTCCGCGCTTCGCGCGGGCTTCAAGGGAAGAACCCTGATCGCGACGGTTCGCTCCAAAGCCGAAGGCGGAAATTTCGGCGGCACGGAGGAACAGGAGAGGGATTTCTTAGAAGGTGCGTACGCCGCCGGCTTCGATCTCTTCGACGTGGAGTTCCGGCGCGACCGCGCGGGGCGCTCCTGGTCTTTTCCCCCCTCTAAGAAAATCTCTTCGCTCCACGACCCTGAAGGCGTGCCTGCCGACCTCGACAGCGTCGTCTCACGGATGCTCTCTTCGCCCGCGCGCTTCGTGAAAGTCGTGGCGACCGCGAACGATTCCGGCGACGCTCGCCGCCTTCTCGAGCTCCAGGCCGCGAACCCCGGGGGACGCCTCGCAGCGTTCGGCATGGGCGAGGCCGGGATCGCCACGCGCGTCCTCGCGCCGTATCTCGGTGCGGCGCTCTCCTACGGCGCGCTCGTCCCCGGGCGCGCCACGGCGCCGGGCCAGCTTCTCGCGCGCGACCTCGCCGAAATCTACGGCGTCGGCCGCGCGCGAAAGGTCTCGCGGCTCTTCGCTCTTCTGGGCGGCGTCGTCTCTCACTCCCTCTCGCCGGCGCTCCACAACGCGAATTTCGAGGCTCTCGGCGAGGACGCGCTCTACGTTCCGTTTGCGATGCGGATGCTCGGGAGGGAGCTCGAGCCGCTGGTCGCCTCGCTCGATGCGCTCGGCCTTCCTGTTGCGGGTGCCTCGGTGACGATCCCGTTCAAGGAAGAGGCCGCGCTGCTGGCGGGCACGGCCGAGGACGGAGAAAAGGCGATCAACACGCTCTTGAGAACGAGCCCCCCGGGCCAGTCGCTCCGGCTGCGCGGAAAGAACACCGATCGCGACGCGTTCGAGGCTGTAATTCGGGATTCTTTGAATGGAAAAGGGGAAGAGGTGATGGGAGCCGCGAAAGGCTTGCCGGTGGCTCTCGTCCTCGGGGCGGGCGGTACGGCACGGGTCGCCGTGGATGTTCTTAGAAAGGGGGGATTCGAAGTCTTCCTCATGAACCGAGGCGACGAGCGCGGCGAGGCGCTCGCAAGTGCCACGGGCGCCCATTACCTTTCCAAGAAATCCTCGGCGCCCTGGCCGGAGCCACGCGTCATCGTCAACGCCACCGCCCTCGGGCTTCACTCGGGGGACCCTCTTCCCTGCGAGCAGAATATTCTTCGCCCCGGGATGCTCGTCATCGACGCCCCCTATCGCGCCGGCGGAACGGAGCTCGTCGGTGCGGCGCGCGCCGCCGGCGCCCGCGTCGTGGACGGCCAGACCCTTCTCCTGCTTCAGGCCGCGGGCCAGGCGACGCTCTTCACAGGGCGGGACACGAACCCGCGGGAGCTGCTCTCGCGTCTCGCGCCGCGCGTCCGTGCCCTGTTCTCTTCCGTCGAGGGTTCTCTTCCGTGAAAGTCGAGCGGCCCGACCCGAACCTGCCGCGCGGTGTGCAGGCGTTTCTCTTCGACGCTGCCGAGCGCCGCCGCAAGGCGGAGGACTCCGTCGTGCGCAGACTTCAGGACGCCGGCCTCCGGGAGGTGATCCTTCCCGTCCTCGATTTCGCGGCCCCTTATGCCGGCGTGACCGCCGAGGGGGACGAGCGTGTTTACCGCTTTCTCGACCGGCAGGGGAATACCCTCGCGCTCCGGGCGGACTTCACGCCCATGGCCGCCCGGATCGTCGCGCCGCGGCTCGGCGCGCTCTCCGGAGCCGTCTCCCTCTTCTACCGCGGAGACGTCGTACGCGACGAGGAGACGGGGGTCGGACGCCGGCGCGAGTTCGCGCAGGTCGGCGCCGAGCGGTACGGCGACGGCCGCCCGGAGGCCGACGGCGAGATGCTCGCGCTGGCCCTCTCGTGCCTCGGGGGCCTTCCGGCCGGGCGCCTCAGGCTCACGCTCGGCTGGGCGGGCCTTCTCGAGCGTCTGCTCGCCAGCCTCGCGCCTGCGCTCGCAGGCGACGGGGTAGCCAGCAGAGCCGGGCTCGCGGGGGCCGTGTCGGCCGCACGTGCCCGCCACGTCACGGAGCTGGAGACGCGGCTCTCTGCAGCGGGCGCTGCGCCGGCCGCCGCGGCCGAAGCCGCCCGGGCCCTCCGCGTCGGCT
>JAMQPJ010000330.1 GCA_023717585.1 Thermoanaerobaculia bacterium | reverse complement strand
GCTGCCGGCGGCGTCCGCGTGGTTGTCCTTCACGAGGAAGCCCCACGCGAGGCCGTAGCGGTGGTTCGTTCCGCCGCCGCAGCGCACGGCGTAGCGCTCGAGTCGGCGCAGGCCGGCGGTCGTCTTCCGCGTGTCGAGGAGGACCGCCTTCGTGCCCTTCAGCGCGTCGGTGTACGCGCGGGTCATCGTCGCGATGCCGGTGAGCCGCTGGACGAGGTTGAGGGCCGTGCGCTCGGCCGCGAGCACGGTGATCGCCGGTCCCTCGATCTCGGCGAGGACGGCGCCCGGCTCAACGAGGTCGCCGTCCGAAACGCCGAGCGCCACGCGGGCGGGCGGGGAGAGGAAGGCGAAGAGACGGGGCAGGAACGCGGCTCCCGAAACGACGGCGCGCTCGCGGCAGACCATCTTCGCGCCCACGCGGGCGGCCGGTCCGAAGACGGCGAGCGACGTGATGTCCTCGCCCTCTTCGGCGAACGCGCGCGTCAGGAGGTCGTCGAGGGCGGCAGCGAGGGATTTCGAGAGGTTCATCTTCCGGGCTTCCAGAATACTTGAGAGCCAAAACCCCCGATTTCGGGGCATAATCCGGCGTTTGCGTAGCCATCTCCCGAGGAGGAACCCTTGAAAACCCGTCTCAACCTCGCCCTTGTTTTCTGTCTGCTGTCCGCCGCCGCTAGAGCGGACGAAGGCATGTGGATGCCGCAGCAGATTCCGCAGCTCGCCGAGCGCCTCAGGGCGATGGGCTTCCGGGGCGAACCGCAGGCGTTCGCCGACCTCACGGGCCAGCCCATGGGAGCGATCGTGTCCCTTGGCGGCTGCAGCGCGTCGTTCGTCTCGCCGGACGGGCTCATCGTCACGAACCACCACTGCGTGCAGGCCGCTCTCCAGTTCAACTCCACGCCGCAGAAGAACCTCATGGAGGACGGCTTTCTCGCGACGGCGCGGGACCAGGAGCTGACCGCCGGGCCCGGCTCGCGCGTGTACGTCACGTCCTCGGTCGTGGAGGTCACCGGCGAGATCTCCGGGAAGATCGACCCGAAGCTCGACGACCGCGCGAGGCACGAGGTGATCGAGAAGCGCATGAAGGAGCGCACGGCCGCCTGCGAGAAGGACGGCTCGCGCTGCCGCGTCGCGTCCTTCTTCGATGGCCTGAAGTATTACGAGCTCGCGCAGATGGAGATCCGGGACGTCCGGCTCGTCTACGCGCCGTCGGAAGGCATCGGCAACTTCGGCGGCGAGACCGACAACTGGCAGTGGCCGCGCCATACCGGCGACTGGTCGTTCTACCGGGCCTACGTGTCGCCCGCCGGCAAGTCCGTGCCGTACGCGAAGGAAAACGTCCCCTTCAAACCGAAGCACTGGCTGAAGGTCTCGCCCGAAGGCGCCGGTCCCGGCGACCTCGTCTTCGTGGCCGGATATCCGGGAAAGACGCAGCGCTTCGCGACGTACGCGCAGACGAAAGAGCTCTACGAGTGGACGTTCCCTCGCACCGTGAGGCGGAACACCGAGCTGATCGCCCTCCTCGACGAAATCGGGAAGAAGAGCAAGGAGACGGAGCTCCGTGTCGCGACGAGGAAACGCGGCCTCAACAACACGCTCACGAACCGCAAGGGCGTCGTGGAAGGCTTCAAGAAGGGCGACCTTCTCGGGATGAAGGAAGTCATGGAGAAGGACCTCGCCTCGTGGACAGCCGCGGACCCGCAGCGCCGGAAGAAGTACGGCGACGTCCTGCCGGCGTTGAACGCGATGCAGGCCGGGAAAGAGAAGACGCGGGACCGGGACGCGACGCTCTACGACCTGCTCGGCGCGGGCGGGCCCACGATGGCCGGCGGCAGCTCGCTCCTTCCCGCGGCGCACACGCTTTACGTGATGTCGCTCGAGCGCCCGAAGGTGGACCTCGACCGCGAACCCGAGTACCAGGAGCGCAACTGGAGCCGCATCCGCGAGGCACAGGACCGCATGCAGCGCTCGTACGACCCGGGCGCGGACCGCGCGCTCCTCAAGTACATCCTCGTCGAGGCGTCGAAGCTGCCGGCGGGTCAGCGCATCGAGGCGCTCGACAAGGAAGCGGGATTCGTGAGCGGGATGTCCGAGGCGGACGCCGGGAAGAAAGCCGACGCGCTTTGCGACCGGCTCTACGCGGGCACGAAGCTCGGCGACAAGGCGGCGCGTCTCCAACTTCTCGAGAAGTCCACCGCCGAGATCCTCGCGGCGAAGGACCCGATGATCGACCTCGCGGCGGCGCTCGACCCGCTCTGGCAGGCGAACCGCGAGCGGGCGAAAACGCGAGAGGGGGCGTTGGAGCGTCTCGGCGCGCGGTATGCCGAGGCGGTGCTCGAGAAGAGCGGCGGCCTCACGGCGCCGGACGCGAACAGCACGCTGCGCGTGACGTACGGCCGCATCCTCGGCGTGCCGGCCCGGGACGGGCTCGTCTTCTCCCCGCAGACCACGCTCGCGGGCGTGGCCGAAAAGGCGACGGGGAGCGGTGAGTTCAACGCCCCGAAGAAAGAGCTCGACGCCATCGCGGCGCAGAAAGCCGGAAAGAAGACGCCCTATCTGGACCCGAAGCTCGGAAGCGTGCCGGTGAACTTCCTCTCGACCGTCGACACGACGGGCGGGAACTCGGGCTCGGCCACGCTCAACGCGAAAGGCCAGCTGTGCGGCCTCCTCTTCGACGGCACGTTCGACACGGTCGCGTCCGACTACCTCTACGACACGGAGAAGACCCGCTCCATCCACGTCGACAGCCGGTACATGCTCTGGGCGATGTCCGAGGTCGACGGCGCGACGAACATCCTTCAGGAGATCGGTGAGGCGCCGAGCCTCGACGTTTCGGCCCCCGGACGTTAGCTCAGCGGGCGATCGAGGCGAGGATGATGAAGAGGAGCACCGCGGCGGCGACGGCCAGCGCGATCTTGACCCACGACCACGGCGCCTTGCCTCCGACCTGTCCCGTGACGCCGTTGACGAGGAAGCGGAACGGCTTTCCCGCGTACTGGTACGCCGCGATCCAGACGGGCAGGAGCGCGTTCTTGTACGTGACGGCGGACCAGGCCGTCCGCACGTTCAGGTTCCGGAAGCGGTCGCCGGGGACCTCCCGGCCGCACGCGGCAAGGATCTCCTGGCTCATGCGCTCTTTTGCCCGCAAGAGCGCGTCCTTCGCGCCGAGCGCGTACTCCTCGGCGAGAAAGCCGGAGAGGTACGACGGCTCGTAGGGAACCAGGTCGTGCGTGGGAAAAGGCTCGATCGAGACCGCGAGATCGGGCGGCAGGCCCTTCGACGCCGGTACCGGGACGTCGTCGAACGCGTGCTCGTGGACGCCTTCGGCCGGCTCCCACCGCGTGCGCGTCTCGTATCGCGTCACCCCCCGGCCGTTCTCCTCGACCTGAACGGCGACCTGGTAGTCGTAACCGGCCTCCGCCGTCCATGCCGAATGCGTCGCGGCGTCGAACGTCCAGAACGGGACGTAGACGCCCTTCAGCTCCGAGAGCGCGGATTTCTGCGAGAGATCGTCCGGCCGGAACCAAAGGCCCTTGAGCCACTGGCGGAACGTCCCGGCGGCGCCGTCGCGGTCCACCCGGAACGGAAGGAGCCCTTCGGGCCTCACCATCGACTCGTTCGCCGGCGCCTCGACGACCGAGGGCGCTCCGCAGAACGCGCAGCGCGAGGCGGCGACGCCGGCCGCGAACGTCGTCGTCGCGCCGCAGCCGCGGCACGTGACGGCCTTTCGCGCCATGCCCCACCCGAGATCGTGCGCGCCCGAGAGCGCCTCCTCGATCGGGTGCTCCAGCACCTCGCCGGCCGTCCGGGGAAAGCGGCGCTCGGCTCCGCAATACGGGCACTTCAACGAAGCGGCGCCGGGGTTCCAGACGACGTCCGCTCCGCATGCCTCGCACGGGAATTTCCGAAGC
>JAMQPJ010000284.1 GCA_023717585.1 Thermoanaerobaculia bacterium | reverse complement strand
GAGGGGAAGGGGACGCGGCGGGAGCCCTCCTGCCCGTTGGGGGGCCGGCAGGCGCGTCGGCGTTCGGGAGGACGAACGCGACCCTCGCCGCGCGCTCGACGCGCGCGCCGTCCGCGCGAAACCCATCCACGATGAAGGTCGCCGTCCCCCTGAGCTCCCATACTTCTAAGAAATCTTTGTCTTTCTCTTTCTCTCTCTCTTTCTTCCTCTCCATTTCCGGCTTTCCCTCGACGTCGAAGGACACGATTGCCACGCGGTCGAGATCCTTCCACGCCCACGCGCGCAACTCGGCGATGCCTTCCGGGTCTCCCTGCTGCGCGCCGCGGGCGCGCAGCGCGGCGCGCGCGGTCTCCAGCGCGTCGCGATACCGCTCCAGCCGGTGCATCCACGGAATGAACTCGGCGCGCAAGCGCGTGAGCGAGGCGTTCTGGAAGAGCCAGACGCTCAGAGCGGCGAGCGCCGCAAACACCGCCGCCGCGGACCAGCGCCTCCTCGGGGACATCTACGCCGTGGCTTTCGCGCGGCCCGGCTGGACGGCGGCGATGAAGCGCAGCTTCGGGTTCTCGCGCTCGGCGCGCTCGAGGTGCCACTTGCTCTGGAAGAGAGCGAGCGGCCGGCCCTCGAGGTCCACGAGGCACGCGACGCTCGGCGGGTCGTCGAAGCGCCTGCGGTCGAACTCCTCGCCCTCGACCCATCGGGCCAGCGTGAACGGCAGCCGGGCGTAGGAGATCTCCGCGCCGTACTCCGAGCGAAGGCGGTGCTGGATGACCTCGAACTGCAGGACGCCGACGGCGCCGAGGACGGGATCGCGCTCCATGCGGTCCGGGTCGTGGAAGACCTGGACGGCGCCTTCCTCCGAAAGCTGGTCGAGGCCTTTCTTGAGCTGCTTCCTCTTCGCGGGGTCGAGCATGACGACGCGGTTGAAGAACTCGGGGGAGAAGCGCGGGATGCCCTCGAACTCGACGCCGGGTCCCTCGGCGAGCGAGTCGCCGATGCGGAGGTTGCCCGCGTCCCAGAGCCCGAGAATGTCGCCGGCCCAGGCCTCCTCGACGAGCGTCCGTTCCTGCGCGAGGAACTGAAGCGGCTTCGAGAGCCTCAGCCTGCGGCCCGAGCGCGGGTTCACGACTTCCATGCCCCGCGTGAACTTCCCCGACACGATGCGCAGGAACGCGACGCGGTCGCGGTGTGCGGGATCCATGTTCGCCTGGATCTTGAAGACGAATCCCGAAAACGAGGGGTCCAGCGGATCCACCCGGCCCGTCGTCGTTTTGCGGGGAAGCGGCGCCGGAGCCAGCTCCAAAAAACGTTTCAGGAAGGGCTCGACGCCGAAGTCGTTCACGGCCGAGCCGAAGAAGACCGGCGTGACGCCGCCCGCGAGAAACGTCGCCTGGTGGAAGGCATGCCCGGACTCGAGGAGCTCGAGCTCTTCCATCAGCGTCGCGTGCGCGGCCGCGCCGAGCGATTCGACGAACGCGGCATCGTCGAGAGAGGCGACCTGAACGGGGGCGACCCTCTCTCCTTTCGCAGAATCTCCTCTTTCGTATTTCAGCAGCGTCTTCCCCCACCGGTCGTACACGCCCTGGAAATCCGGACCGGAGCCGATCGGCCAGGTCACGGGATGGCACGGGATGCCGAGGATGCGCTCGATCTCGTCCATGAGGTCGAGCGGGTCCTGGCCCGCGCGGTCGAGCTTGTTCATGAACGTGACGATCGGGATCTGCCGCAGGCGGCAGACCTCGAAGAGCTTGATCGTCTGCGGCTCGACGCCCTTCGCGCTGTCGATGAGCATCACGGCGGCGTCGGCCGCCGCGAGCGTGCGGTACGTGTCCTCCGAAAAGTCGTTGTGGCCCGGCGTGTCGAGAAGGTTCACGTGATGGCCCGCGTACGGAAACTGCAGGACGCTCGTCGTGATCGAGATGCCGCGCTGGCGCTCGAGCTCCATCCAGTCGCTCGTCGTGTGGCGGCTCGCGTTCCGGCGCGTCTTGACCGAGCCCGCGAGGTGGATCGCGCCGCCGTAGAGAAGCAGCTTCTCCGTGAGCGTCGTCTTGCCGGCGTCCGGGTGCGAAATGATCGCGAAGGTGCGCCGGCGCGCGACCTCGGCGGCGAGGGTGCGTGAGGCTTCGGACATCCTCAGTGCTTCGGCGTCTCCGGGGGATACGGCGCTTTCGCCGCAGCGGCGAGACCCTGGGACGGCGTCTTCATGATGGAAACGTAGCATGACCTGGCTCCGGCGTAGACTCCGGGCTCGTATGGTCCCGGACCAGGAATCCTCCCGTGCCTGCTTCCTGTGCGGATTCCCGGCCTCTGTAGGAGGCGAGGAGCCGCTGTTCGCTTCCACCCTCCGCGGCCATGCCGTGGAATGCGAGGAGTGCGGACCGTACGCGGTTACGGCCGAGGCGATCCACCGGCTCGAGGTGCGCCCGATCTCCCGGCCCGGCGTGCGCTTCGAGATCTTCCGGTTGCGCTCGAACGGGCAGACGCCCCGGCCGACCGTCGACCTGAAGATGGTCGAGCACTTCTGCACGGGCTACACGCCCATGCGCGGCTGACCGGCGCCGCCCCGGCGGGTTCCTCGACTCTGGCGGAACCCCGTGGGCCCTCCCTGCGTATCTCTGAGAGGAAAGAGCGGGGTCACCCTT
>JAMQPJ010000223.1 GCA_023717585.1 Thermoanaerobaculia bacterium | reverse complement strand
GAAGAACCCGTATTCCGGCCTCGTGCAAGGGACCGACGGGAACTTCTACGGCACCACGCGCGGGGGCGGACCGAGGAACTTCGGCACGGTCTTCAAGATGACGCCCGCGGGTGAGCTGACGACGCTCCATTTTTTCACGGGGAACGACGGAATAGAGCCGCGAGGCAGTCTCGTGCAGGGGGCCGACGGGGACTTTTACGGCACGACGCTTTACGGCGGCGCGGGCTACGGCGCGGGCCAGCCCTGGGGCAACAACGGCACCGTCTTCAAGATCACGCCGGCGGGGGCGCTGTCGACGCTTTATTCGTTTTGGGTGACGGCATACCCTTACGCCGGCCTCGTGCAGGGGACCGACGGTAACTTCTACGGGACAACTGCTTATGGCGGCACGAGCGGTGTCGGGACGGTCTTCAGCATCACGCCATCGGGGACGCTGACGAGGATTCGCTCCTTCTCGGGGGGCGACGGGGCGAATCCGTACGCCGCCCTCGTGCAAGGAACCGACGGGAGCTTCTACGGGACGACCGCCCACGGCGGGCCTGCTGGAGGCGGGGTCGTCTTTCGTCTGACGCTTGGGCCAGGGCCTTCGCCCACGGTGACGGGAGTCTCGCCCGCGAGTGGACCTGTTTCGGGCGGGACCGTCGTGACGATCTCGGGGACGGACTTTCAGCCGGGCTCCTCGGTGAGCTTCGGTGGCGCTGCCGCCAGCGGGGTCACCTATCTCTCGGCGACGACGATCCACGCACTCGCACCTGTTCACGCGGCCGGACCCGTGGCCGTGATCGTGACGAACCCCGACCTTCAGGCGGGAAGTTTGTCGTCGGCGTACACGTACGCGTGCCCTTGGACTCCGGCGGCATTCAACGGTGGGCCCATCTGCGTCGGGGGGACGATCTCGCTTTCGACTCCGATGGTCTCCGGCGCGACGTACGCGTGGACAGGTCCGAACGGCTTCACTTCGGCGCTGCAGAACCCGACGATCGCAGCGGCCACGACTGCCGCGACGGGCGCGTATTCGGTGACGGTGACGGCCGTCGGATGCGAGTCGGTCCCCGGGACAACGTGGGTTGTGGTCAATCCGGCGCCGGCGGCGCCGGCGATTACGGCGCCGTCGATCGTCGGGGCCGGTTCGCCGAACCGGACGGCGAGCGTTTCGCTCCATGCTGGCTCAAGCTATTCGTGGACGATCGGAAACGGGACGATGACATCTGGGCAGGGGACCAGCCAGATCACCTTCACGGGGGGAACGGCCGGGACTCCGTTGACGCTCTCGGTGACGGAGACGAATACCTCGGGATGCGTGAGCACGCCGGGGAATGCAACGGTGACGGTTGCCCCCGCCGGTTCGGCCGTTCCCTTTTTCACGTTGACGCCATGCCGCGCCGTGGACACGAGGATCCCGATCGGGCAGTTTGGAGCGCCGCCATTGCAGCCAGGCGCGACGCGGATGTTCGACATGGCCGCATCCTCGTGCGGAATCCCGGCCGACGCAGTCGCGATCTCCGTGAACATGACCGTTACGAACGTGGGGGCACAAGGTGAGCTCGTGGTCTTCCCGTCGGACATCTCGAGGCCGAACACGAGCTCAATCAGCTTCCGGGCGGGCAGCACGCGGGCCAACAACGCCATCGTCTTCTTCTCGAAAACCAGCGCGACGTTTTCGGTCTTCGACAACTCCGCTGCTCCCGTGGACTTCATCCTCGACGTGAACGGGTTCTTCCGGTAGCAGGGCGGGGCGTGACGCGCTAGCAGGGCTAGCGGGCGACGATGGCGGTGTAGAGCGTCTTCCCGCTGGAGTCCACGACGGTGACGTTCATCGCATCCTCCCCGACGGAGAACGCCATGAACCCCGGCGTCTTCCCGCGGCTGAAAAGCGTGCGGGGGTCCCGCCCGGCCTCGTTCGTCTTCGACCCGGCGCCCGACGTGAAGTAGTGCACCGCGCCTTCGCGCAGGTGCTGGAGGTCGTGATCGTGGCCGTTCAGGTAGATCCGCACGCCGTAGCGTTCGAGAAGCGGTTTGACGTCCCGGATGAGCTCCCGGGTGTTTCCGTGCTCGCCGGCCGAGTAGACGGGGTGATGCCCGACGACGATCTTCCAGGACGCGTTGGAATTCGCGAGCTCTTTCTCCAGCCACGCGAGCTGGGTCTTCGGGTCGAGACCCGCGACCTTCGTGACGGAGAGGGACCCGCGGTAGGCGGAGATGAACGGGGACGTGTCGAGAACGAAGAGCTGCAGCATCGACGTCGCGGAAACCTTCTCCGTGAGCGTGTAGTACAGGTCCGGCATGCGCCAGCGCGGGCTCGTCTTTCCGTACTCGATCTCCGCCGCCGCGCTGCCGCGGTGGTCGTGGTTGCCGAGCGCGACGTACCACGGGACCATGAGACTCTTCGCCGTGTAGACGTCCTCGAACGAGCGCTTCCAGAGCGGGTCGGCAGCGGACTTGACGCCGTACTCGTAGAAGTTGTCCCCGGTCGACACGATGAATCGCACCGGCGATCTCTCCGCGAAAGCTCCCATCTGCGCTGCGACGTCCCTCTGGCCGAACTCCCCACCCCGCCCCCAGTCCCCGATCGCGAGAAACGTGAGCGGCGGGGCGGCGGGTTCGCCCTGTGAGAGCGCGGCCGCTCCCCCCAGCACCGCGGCGGCCAGAAACGCGGCGACGAGGCTGAGGCGAGGCCGCATGCGGTCGAACTTCGTCAGGCCGACTGTCCGTTCGGGGTCGGAAGGTTCGCGGGCGCGACGACGGCGGGCACGAGCTCTGCGCTCTTCTTGTCGACGCCCTCCTTCCGGGCGTGCTTGTGCGCGCGGGCGGCGCGGATGAAGTCCTTGAAGAGGGGGTGCGGCGCCGTGGGCTTGCTCTAGAACTCGGGGTGGAACTGGCAGCCGAGGAACCACGGGTGGTCGGAGAGCTCGACCATCTCCACGAACTTGCGGTCCGGCGACATGCCGCAGAACGTCATCCCGGCGTCGCGAAGGGCGGGCAGGAACTCCTGATTGACCTCGTAGCGGTGGCGGTGGCGTTCCCAGATCGTCGCCTCGCCGTACGCGCGCCGCGCGAGCGTGCCCTCGCCGAGGTCGCAGGGGTACTTGCCGAGCCGCATCGTGCCGCCGAGCGCATCGACCCCGATGAGATCGCGCAGCATGTAGATGACCTTGTTCGGGGAGTTCGGCTCGAACTCGGTCGAATTCGCGTCCTTGATCCCGCACACGTTTCGCGCGTACTCGATGACCGCGCACTGCAAGCCGAGACAGATCCCGAAGAACGGGACCTTCGTCTCCCGGGCGAGGCGGATCGCCTTCAGCTTTCCTTCGATGCCGCGCCGGCCGAAGCCGGGGCCGACGAGAATCGCGTCCGCGCGCGCGAGCGTTTCGGGGAAACCGACGGATTCGAGCTCCTCCGAGTCGACGAACGCGATCTTGACCCTCACGTTGTTCGCGATGCCGCCATGGTGGAGCGCCTCGTTCAGCGACTTGTAACTGTCACCGAGCTGGACGTACTTTCCGACGAACGCGACCGTGACCTCTTCCAGCGGGTTCTTGACGCGGTTCACGATCGAGTCCCACTTCGCGAGATCGCGGTCGTAGTGGGGAAGCGAGAGCTGGTCGAGGAGGATCTCGTCGAGCCCCTCGCGCGCGAACGCGAGCGGCACTTCGTAGATCGTCGTGACGTCTCGCGCCGTGATGACGGCCCGTTCGTCCACGTTGCAGAAGAGGGCGATCTTCTTCTTCATCTCCTCGGGAATCGAGCGGTCCGCCCGGCAGAGGAGTATGTCCGGCTGGATTCCGATCGAAAGGAGCTCCTTGACGGAGTGCTGCGTGGGCTTCGTCTTCAGCTCGTTGGACGCGGCGATGTGCGGCACGAGCGTGAGGTGCACGTTGACCGCGTTGCCCCGGCCCACGTCCTGCCGGAACTGGCGGATGGCCTCGAGGAACGGCAGCGACTCGATGTCGCCCACGGTGCCGCCGATCTCCACGAGCACGACGTCGTTGTCGCCCGCGACGCGGCGAATGCAGTCCTTGATCTCGTCCGTGATGTGGGGGATGACCTGGACCGTCTTGCCGAGGAAGTCGCCGCGCCGTTCCTTCTCGATGACGGTCTGGTAGATCTTCCCGGTCGTGACGCTGCTCGCCTTGCTCGTGATGGCGGACGTGAAGCGCTCGTAGTGGCCGAGGTCGAGGTCGGTCTCGGCCCCGTCGTCGGTGACGTACACCTCGCCGTGCTGGAACGGCGACATCGTCCCCGGGTCCACGTTGAGATAAGGATCGAATTTCTGCAGCGTGACCCGGAATCCTCGCGCCTCGAGGAGCGCGCCCATGGAGGCCGCGGCGATTCCCTTGCCGAGACCGGAAACCACACCGCCGGTGATGAAAATATACTTGGTTCCCACGCTACACCTCCGCTGTGGTTGGCGAGTTGAGAATGAGGGCTTCCACTCTTCGGGCGTCCTCGATCGTATCGACGCCGATTGAGTCGCTGACGGCGTCCAGCACCGCCATCGCCATCCCCGCCGCGATGGCGCGCAGCTGCTCGAGGCCCTCGGCGCGCTCGAGAGGATGCGGAGGGAGCGACGTCCATTTCGCGAGCGCCTCCTTGCGATAGCCGTAGAGGCCGAGGTGCTTGAGCGTCGCGAGGCCCGGCTCGGCCCGCCGGCGGTAGGGGAGAGGCGACCGGGAGAAGTAGAGGGCGCGCCCGTCGTCTCCACGCACGACCTTCACGTTGTTGGGGTTCGCGATCTCGTTCGGGTCGCGGATGGGCAGCGCGACGGTGGCGAGCGGAAACCCGGGATGGTCGAGGAGGAACCCGGCCACCCGGTCGATGTTCTCGGGATCCATCATCGGCTCGTCGCCCTGCACGTTCAGGACGACGTTCACGTCGAGGTCCTTCACGGCGGCGAAGACCCGGTCGGTGCCCGACGGCAGGGCGGCGTCGGTCATCACCGCCCTGCCCCCCGCGGACTCGACGGCCCGGGCGATCCGTTCGTCGTCCGTCGCGACGAGGACGAGCGAAATGCGCCGGGCTTTCTGGGCCCTTTCGAGAACCCTGAGGACCATCGGGATTCCGGCGATCGGATGGAGGGGTTTCCCCGGAAAGCGCTCCGCCCCGTAGCGGGAGGGGATGACGGCGACCGAGGAAAGGGAGGAGTTGGTCGCCAGCCGGTGCACGTTCGATACTAACACCCGCGACCGCCGGCGCGTCAACGCCGGCGGAACCCAGCCTTCGAGACCCCTGAAAAGGGGTCGTCGTCACCGGCCCCCGACGGAGGTCGATGACGACTTGAAGAGGATGGAGAAGGCGGGATTCGGGGGGCGCGTTATCCGGCCACGGTTTTGGCGCGGTCGTTCGTGTCTTCGCCGGACTCTTCTTCGTCCACGAGGTCGTGGAGGGGAAGCGCGGCCGTTTCGAGCGCGCCCTCCAGCTCGCGGATGCCCTCGCGGGCCGCGACGGAGTAGGAGTTCGATTCGTCGTACCCGGATGCGGCAACGACCTTCTCGTACGTGAGGAGGGCCTTCGTCGGCTCGTGGAGCGCGTAGTGATACGTGTGTGCCACCGTCATGCGCGCCTGCAGGTCGTACGGGTTGAGGCGCAGGATCTTCGCCAGGAACACGAGCGCGTCGTTGTAGCGCTCCTCTTCGAGCGCGACTTCGGCGCGATGCCGGTAGAGCGCGACCTCCTCTTCGAGAGTGAAGTCCTCGCGCGACGTGGCGCTGAAGGGCGACCGGAAGGACCGGAACAGCTTTTCGATCATTCGCTCTCCTGACCGTTCCCGGAATTTGTGGGGGCCGAGCCGTAACCCACGATATGTTGGGGAGAGCTTAAGACTGCCACGTGCTGAAATCAAGAGAGATCCAGAAAAAAGAAGGAATTTCTTTGAAAGTACCTTACTAATTTCGGCTACAGCATGCACAGCAGGCGATGGCGAGGCGTACGTTAGGCAGTCATTGCCCATGGCCTGTTTTCATTCGAAGAAACTAAATTCTTTATTCTTAGTTACTTGCGCCGATTCGCTGCGTACTCGGCGGCCAGGAGGAACCCCTCCCGCGACGCGGTTTCAGGGAACTGCGAGGCGATTTCGCGCGCCCGCTCGGCATGGATCTCGACCATCTCGTGGGCGCGCTCGAGTGCGGAGAGGCGGTGGACGATCTCGAGGATCTGCCCGGGCCTCACGGAGTCGAATCCCTGCTCGGCGACGACCGTCTCCACGAGCTTGCGCTCGGCGCGCGTGGCGTGGGGCAGGCAGAGGATGAGAGGCAGCGTGAGCTTGCCCTCCTTGAGGTCGGAGAGGACCGGCTTGCCGAGGTCGGCTTCCTTCGCCGTGTAGTCGAGGAGGTCGTCCTGGAGCTGGAAGGCGATCCCGAGCGACATTCCGTACTCCCAGAGCCTGTCGCCCCAGGTCTCGCGCGATTCGCCGAACGCCTCCGTCACGAGGAACGACGGGATCTTGCACGCGCCCGCGAACAGCAGCGCCGTCTTGCGGCGCACGATGTCGAGGTAACCCTCGAGCGTGAGGTCGAGAAGTCCGCGCCGTTCGGCGCCGATGATCTCGCCCTCGGTCATGCGCAGCGTCACGTCCGACAGGAGGCGCAGGACGCGCAGATCGCCTTCTTCCAGGGCGATCTCCATGGACTTCATGTAGAGGAAATCGCCGAACAGCACGGTCAGCTCGTTGCCCCAGCGGCGATTCACGCTCGGCCGGCCGCGGCGCAGCTCGGCGTCGTCGATGATGTCGTCGTGGACGAGCGTCGCCGTGTGGATGAACTCGATCATCGCGGCGTAGCTCACGTCGCGCTCGCCCTCGTAACCGAGAAGGTGCGACCCGAGGAGGACCAGCGCAGGCCGGATTCTCTTGCCGCCGCCTTCGACGAGATAGTCGCCGATGAGCGAGATCGTCGGAATCCCCGAGCGCGTGCGTTCCTGGAGGCGCGTCTCGACGAGCTTCAGCTTGCCCTCGATCGGGCCGAGGGCCGTCAGGAGCCGGCGCCCGTTCTCCCGCTCCGCGGCCGGGAGGGTCGCGACGAGAAGGCGGTCCTTGAGAGAGGTCTGGCTCATCGGCGTGGGGCGCATCTTACCGCCCCTCCATCCCTGCTTACGCCAGGGCGCGCGGGCCGGATGCCCTAGCCGCGGAAATTCGTGAACTGGAGGGGGATGCCGAAGTCCGCGCCTCGCAGGAGCGCGATGACGGCCTGCAGATCGTCTTTCTTCTTGCCCGAGACGCGCAGCTGCTCGCCCTGAATCGCGACCTGCACTTTCAGCTTGCTGTCCTTGATCGCCTTGACGATTTCCCTCGCCTTCTCGGACGCGATGCCCTGGCGGATCGTGACCACCTGGCGCACGGTGCCCTTCGTCGCGGGCTCGATCGTGCCGTAGTCGAGGGACTTCAGGGACACGCCGCGCTTCACGAGCTTCGTCTGGAGGATGTCCGTCACGGCCTTCAGGCCGAACTCGTCGTTCGCCGTGAGCGTGAGCTCCTTGTCTTTCTGCTCGATTCCGGCGGCGCTGCCCTTCAGGTCGTAGCGCTGCGCGGTTTCCTTCCTGGCCTGGGCGACCGCGTTCCCGACCTCGGGGAGGTTGACTTCGGAGACGACGTCGAACGTGGAGTCGGCCATGGCTCACTCCGAAAGGGTCTTCGTGCCCGCGGGGGGCACGAGAGCGAAGTCGGAGTCCGGACGCCCCGGCCCGGACATCTTCTGCGTGAACGTGAACGCCGTGCGGTTGCCCGCGGCGTCCACGAGGATGAGCCTCTTCACGTCGCCTGTCGCGGCGGCGAGGAGCGTGAGCGACTTCGGGTCGGCGCCGGCGCGCGGCGTGAGCGTGAGCTCGACGAGGCCGTTCGCCGCCGGGGCGACGCGGGCCGCGTAACGCGCGAGGAGCGCCTCGGGCGATTCGAGAAAGACGAGCGGCAGGCGCGCGCGCTCCTCCGCCCTCAGGGTCCTCACGACGAGCTGCCGGTCGGCCGCCACGTACTGGCGGCCGGCCTTCCCGTCGAACGTGAAGACCTTCCCCTCCGGCCCGTCGTAGTCGAACCGCACGCGGTCGGGCGCCTGCAGGACGAGCTGTCCGGTCTCGGGCGCGGTCTCGGCGAACCCCGCGGGGGCGTACGTCTGGACGAACGTGCAGTGGACCGAGGGAGATGAGGAATAGGCTTTTCGGATGCTCGCGAGAACGACACGCGCGTCGAGCGATGCCGCGGCGGAAGGGGACGCCGCTGCGG
>JAMQPJ010000216.1 GCA_023717585.1 Thermoanaerobaculia bacterium | reverse complement strand
CGGCGCCCCCCGGCACGCGCACGTCTCCAAAATCCAGCTCCTGCACCTTGTGAATGGCGAGGGCTCCGACGACGCGTGCGTTCGCGGCAACGGTCAGCGAAGCGGCGCTCTTTCGCTCGCCCGAAGGCGTGAAAACGGAGTTGCTCACGGCACCCGGAGCGGCGACGAGGGCCAGGAACGCGGCGAGCGCGGCGGAGCGGGGGCGGGCGGAAATCAATTCTGGTTCACCGTCACCGTGAACGTGCCCATGTACGTCCCCGGTTTCTGGTTTGCGCCCACCTGAAGCGTCGCGCCGACGTTGAGCGTCTGGGTGCGGGTTGCCGCATTCGTCGTGCCGCTGCCGCTCGGATTGCTCCTGAAGGTGTCCACCGTCATCGTGAACCCCCCGCCGGAAGTCAGCGTCGCCGAGCCCGGCAGGATGATCGTGTAGCCGCGATTGCCGCTCGGCGTCGCGACCGTGAAGCTCGCGTTGTCGAACGTGCTTGCGAGCAGGGTCACGCCTCCCGTCCTCGTCCGGTTACCGTTCGGCGCGATCCTCACGGTGCCGGCCGACGCACCGGCCGTGAGGTCTCCGAAGGCCAGGTCGGTGATCTTCGTGAGGCTGATCGCGGCCTCTGCGGACGGAGTCGCGGCGGCCACGAACAGGACCGTCGCCGCGACCAGGGACGCCCGTCCGGAGCCTCTCATCATCTCTCTCCTCGTTCACCGTTCCCGGACAGATGGCCGTCCGGGGATTCTGCCATCCTGGTCGCGCCCGGCGGACTCGCAGCCCGCGGCTCGTAGTCTTTCCTTCCATCAAACCAGAGGGGCGCCCCGGAGGGCGCCCCGAAGGCCGGGCCCGGAAGGCGCCCGAAGGGCGGACCCGGAAGGGCGAGCCTCTCGCGCCGCTCCCGGTTCAGTTGTAGTTGACCGAGACGTTGAAGGTGCCGGTGTAGCTGCCGGCGACCTGGTTTGCGCCGACGCTCAGCGTCGCGCCGACGGTGAAGTTGTCCGCGCCGGCGCCCGACAGGGTGCCGGTGGCTTTGCTGCCGGTGAACGTGCCCACGCTCATCGTGTTGGCACCACCGTCCGAGATCGAGATCGCAGCGCCGGGGAGTGAAATGGCGTACGTGGCCGCGGCGACGCCGGTCACGCCAAACGCTGCCGCGGCTGCGCCGTTCGCGTTTCCGAGGGTCGCGCCCAGAGTGGCGCTGCGGGCGCCCGCGGGCGACATCACGACAGTGCCCGCCGCGGCGCTCGCCACGACGTCGCCGAAGTTCAGGTCGGCGGTCTTGGTGAGCGCGATGGCGGCTACGACGCGCGCGCTCGCGTTGGCGGTCTCCGTGTCGGTGTTCGCCTGCGCGAACGCACTGCCCGCCGAAAGGGTGCCGACCACGACGAGGACGAAGGCCAGAGCGGTGGGGATCAGTGTCTTCTTCACGGGATTCTCCTTTTTCTCTTTTGCTCTTCTTTTTCTTCTTTTTTCTGTCGATACCTCTAGGCCGCCTTGCCGGCTCCAGTGAGGTGTGTCAGTTATGTTTCACTGACACAGTGATTAGCAACA
This sequence comes from Thermoanaerobaculia bacterium, assembly GCA_023717585.1. Taxonomy (GTDB): domain Bacteria; phylum Acidobacteriota; class Thermoanaerobaculia; order UBA5066; family UBA5066; genus Fen-183. The sequence goes on along the minus strand of JAMQPJ010000216.1, from coordinate 38,768 downwards.
GTAATGCCAATACTCATGGAATATGGGAGTGACTGCCATGTTACATTCTAAGTACATGTACTAGAAGTGTTTGGAGTCAAAAATCGACCCAAATTTGGAGCTCAAAACAACCACAAGCTGGATAGTTGCTGCCGAATTGTGTCACTTCGTTGACCACTAACCGACGTTTAGTCGCCGGTATCAAACCGGCGTCAGGCCCTCCCGGCCGCCCTGTACCAGTCGATCGTCCGCCGAAGGCCGTCCGTCAGCGAGACCTGCGAATGCCATCCGAAGAGCTGCTCCGCGCGCGTGACGTCCAGCTTCCGGCGCGGCTGGCCGTTCGGGCGCGAGGCGTCCCACCGGATGCCGCCGCCGAATCCGGTTTCCCGGGCGACGCGCGTCGCGAGATCCCGGATCGAGATCTCCTCGCCCGAGCCGAGGTTGACCGGCGCCGCGCCGTCGTACCGCTCCGCGGCCGCGAGAATCCCCTCGGCGGCGTCCTCCACGTAAAGGAACTCGCGCGTCGGCGAGCCGTCGCCCCACAGGACGACCTCGCGTGCGCCGCTCTCGTTCGCCTCGAGGAACTTGCGGATCATCGCGGGGATCACGTGCGACTTCTCGAGGTCGAAATGATCCCCGGGGCCGTACAGGTTCACGGGAAGAAGGTAGATCCCCGGAAAGCCGTACTCCTCGCGGTACGCCTGGAGCTGAACGAGAAGCATCTTCTTCGCGAGGCCGTACGGCGCGTTCGTCTCCTCGGGGTAGCCGTTCCAGAGGTCGCCCTCCTTGAACGGGACGGGCGTCAACTTCGGGTAGGCGCAGATCGTCCCGAGGCAGACGAGCTTCCCGACTTCCGCCCGCCGCGCCTCTTCGATGAGCTGGATCCCCATGATCGCGTTCTCGTAAAAGAAAAGGCCCGGATGCGCGCGGTTCGCGCCGATGCCTCCGACGACCGCCGCGAGGTGGATGACGAGGTCCGGCTTCTCGCGCGCCAGATACGCGCGCACGGCGTCGCGCTCGCGCAAGTCGAGCTGAGCCGAACGGGGTGCGAGGATCGTCGCGGGGCCGCGCGCCTCGAGCGCGCGAACGAGGGAGCGCCCGAGAAAGCCGCCCGCTCCGGTGACCAGAACGCGACGACCTGTCCAGAACCTCACGCGCGAGAGTGTAAATCCAATGACCCGGCGTCAACCTCCGGGGGTCGATTCCCGTCGGAACCTCGTGGGAAACTCCGCGGGGCGCCACTCCCGGAGGACAGGCCGCGCGGCCCGTTCTTTGCGAAACGTTCAGAAGAGGAGCTCGATGAGGACACCGCCATCCGTGCGTTTCGTCACACCTCTCGCTTTGATCTTCGTGCTTGCCGCGAGCGCCGTGAGGGCCGATGTCGTGATCCCTTCGAGCGTCTACCGCCGGGGCGTCGGCGGCGCCGAGTTTCGAAGCGACGTCCGTATCTTCAATCCGACGACTGCACCCGTGAACGTGACGCCGATCCTCTACGACCAGGTGTCGGGGCAGACGATCACGAAGCCCGTGGAGACGATCCCGCCACGCGCACAGAAGTCCTACGACAACATCGTCGGGACGCTCTTCGGAAAGACGCTCGACGACGGCGCGTTCGGGCCGATCCGCTTCCAGACCTCAGATGCCATCATCGTCTCGTCCTCCGTCAACAACTACAACGCGTGCGGCAACGGCGCGGTCTCCGGGCAATGGCTCCCCGGCCTCGACGCGTCGGCCGCCCTGAAGGCCGGCACGCTCGTCCAGCTGGCCTCGAGCGTGGACCTGAACAGCGGCTACCGCACGAACGTCGTCTTCGCGAACCCCGGCACATCCGACGCCACCGTGAACGCGAACGTCCGCAGAGGCGACGGCACGTCGGTCTCGGCCGCCACGATCGGGCCGCTCGCGCCGAACGGGTTCAAGCAGGTCGGCAACTGGGGCGACTTCCCGGGCGTCTCGGGAACGAACGACACGAACCTCTGGCTGGAGTTCACGAGCGACCAGCCGGTCCTCGCCTTCGCCTCGGTCATCAACAACGCCTCGGGCGACCCCTTCGCGATCGTCATGACGGCCGAGCCGAACGTATCGGCGCCCGTGCCCGCCGCGTCGTACACCGTGACCCCGCCGAGCCCGACAGCCGGCCAGGCGGCCACGTTCACGGACACGTCGTCCAACAGCCCCGTCAACCGCTTCTGGGCGTTCGGCGACGGCGATTTCGTCGCGACGATCACGGGTGCGACCACGCATACGTACGCCGCGCCGGGAACGTACAAGACGGCGCTCTTCGTCGACAACGCGTTCGGCGCGAGCACCGCGACGAAGGACGTCGTCGTTGCGGCCGCGGGGCCGACGGCGATCACCATGACCGGTTCTTCTCACGGCGGTTCGACGTGGGACTGGCAGCCCGGCTCGGTGGCGCTCAAAGTGGGTCAGGCCTACGCCATCACATTCAGAGCCGACCCTTCCGAGAACCTGACTCACGGGATCGGCGGCCTCGCCGGCCTGGGCATCACCCAGTGCGACTTTCTCCCGCCGCAGGTGCCGTGCACGGTCAATTTCACGCCGACCAGCGGCATGGTGGGATCCTGGCCCTTCTTCTGCACGAAAACGGAGTGCGCTCCCATCAAGCCTCAGCACGATGGAATGACCGGAGTCATCACGATCGCGCCCTGACGGGACCCTCTACTCCCTCTACTCCCTCTCCTCCCACCGACACGCCTTCGCCTTCTTGTCGCGCCGGAGGCCGAGAAAAGCCGGCTGCCGGAGCCGCTCGTCCGCCGTCCATTCCGCGTAAGCGACCTGCGCGACGAGGCGCGGCTCGACCCAGACCGGGTCCTTCGCCTCCTTCGGAATCGCCGCGAAGGGGCACGTCTCGCGCGTCAGCGGCTGAAGCTCCTCGAGAAGCCGTAGGAGCGTCTCTTCCGAAAAACCCGTACCGACGGCGCCGCAGAAGCGCAGGTCCTTCCCGTGGTAAAGGCCGACGAGGAGCGCCCCGAAGTGAAGGCGCGAGCTCCTCGGCAGCGTGAGGCCGCCGATCACGAACTCGGCTTCGCGCCGCGCCTTCACCTTGAGCCAGCGCAGCGACCGGCGCCCCTCCTCGTAGCGCGAGGAAAGGTCCTTTCCCACGACGCCCTCCCAGCCTTCCGTCACCGCGCGCTGGAACGCGGCCTCTCCATCCGGTCCCAGCCGCGCGGAAAGTGCGAGCGGCTTCTTCGGACGGCGGCCGACGAGAGCCTCGAGGGCGGTGCGCCTCTCGGCGAGCGGCCGCGACACGAGGCTCGCGCCGTCCCTCTCGAGGCAGTCGAAGAGAATGAGGCTCGCCGGCCGGGCGCCCGCCTCCCCCCGCTTCTGAAGCAGGGAGAACTCCGGCACGCCGCCCTTCCCGAGGACGACGAGCTCGCCGTCCACGACGAAGTCCCCGCCCGGAAGCGACGCGAGGGCCGAGGCGATGCCCGTCTCGCGCTCCGTCAGGTCCACGCCGTTCCTCGACGACAGGACCACGTGGCCGGCGGCGCGCGTGGCGAGGACGCGCCAGCCGTCGTACTTCGGCTCGAAGACCCAGCCCGCGCGGGTGAAGGGCGCATCGACCCGCGTCGCGAGCATCGGCCTCCGGGTCGTCACGGCGCGCAGCTTAGAACGCCGGCGATCACCCGAACAGCCGGTCGATCGGCGCGAACACGCCGTCCTTCGCGTACGGGACGTACTCGAAGCCGCGGCCGAGCGGGTCGTCGTGGCGCTCGATCGTCCAGTCGATGCCGAGCGCAGAGTAGACCGTGCAGGCGATGTCTTCGACGCGCAGCTCGGTCCGGCCGGACACCCCGGAGTCCGTGATGGTCGAACCGGCGGCATCCGTCGCGCCGATGACCTGCCCGCCCTTCACGCCGCCGCCCGCGAAGACGGCGGTGTTGATCGCGAAGTGGTCGCGCCCCGCCTGACCATTGAGCGCTCCGACCGTGCGCCCGAACTCGCTGGCGGCGACGACGAGCGTCTCGTCGAAGAGGGACTTGCCGGCCACGGAGCCGGGGGCGGCTTTGAGATCCGCGAGGAGCGCCGCGAGACCGTTGTCGAGCTGCGGGCAAATGCCGTAGAGGCTGTTGTTCGCACCCTTCGTGTAGATGCCGCTGTGCATGTCCCAGTTGCCGAGCGTCACCTGCACGAACCGCGCACCCCGGTTGCCCGCCAGGAGCTGCTTCGCCACGAGACAGGAATTTCCGAACGCCGTGCTGCCATAGCGCGCGCTGTCCGCCGTCGAATACGAGAACAGGGCATTCACGTCCGGGCTGTCCATGAGGACCTTCGCCTGGTCGTAAAAACCCGCGGCATCCGAGGCGTCCTTGCCGATCGGCTGTCCGCTGCGCAGCGCGGCGTCGAGGTTTTGCAGATCGTTCCAGCGCAATGCGAAGCGGGCCGAGCCGTCGGGGTGCGTCAGCGACGCCAGCCCCGTCGCCGTGGGTCGCACTGAGAACGGCGAGTACGTCGAGGGCAGGTAGCCCGCCCCCGAGATCCCGCCCGTGTTCAGCGCGACGAAGGCCGGCAGGACGTCCGTCGCGACCTTCAGCGGCGCGAGCTCGAGCGCCGCGATGGCCCCGAGATGGGGCGCGATCGAGCCCGTGGCGCCCGTGGGGTTCCGGGCGATCTGGACCCACGTCTGTCCGAGCCCATGGACGAGAGCCGACGACCTGACGGAGCGGACGATCGAAACATCCGCCAGTGCGCCGCCGAGTTTCGGGAGGAGGCCGGCGGGCCATCTCACGCCGGCTCCCATGCTCGTGGGCGCGAAATCGGAGGGCAGCCAGGCGCCTTCCTTCAGGTCCCACATGTCGACCTGGCTCGGAGCGCCCGGCAGGAAGACGAAGATTGCGTTCCTCGCCGAGGCCTTCGGGGTCACCGCCAGAGACGCCGATTCGGCCCAGGCCGCGTGGGGCCGGAGGAACCAGGAAGCCACGAGGCCTCCCGCGCCGAGCTCGAGAAATCCCCGGCGGGAAAGGCCCGGTCCGTCATAGGGCGACGACACCGGGAGTATCTGCGGAAGCGTGGATTTCATGGTCCGCCTCAATAATTGAAGATGAAGTCGAGCTTGTTGAGAAGCGTGAACTGCAGGTCCTCGGCCACGGTCGTCTTCGTCTGGCCGGCCGCGAGATTCGAGAACAGCGCGACGCCCTTCGCGAGCTCGTCGCTCGACGGACGGCGCGAGAGCGTGCTCACGTAGAGCGTTTCCACGATGACCGCCGGCGTCGCGTTCGCGGCGATCAACTTGTTCACGGCCGAGCCGGCCGCGCTGTTTCTCGTGCGCGGAATGACGACGACGGAGTCGTTCATCAGCGAGAGCGACTGCGAGATCGAGAATTGGCTCGAACGCGGCTCGCTGTCGCGGTCGCCGCGCATGAACGTGTCGAGGAAGTTGCGGATGGAAGACGATCCCGGCTCGTTGACGTCGGGCAGCTGGCCTGCCCACGCGACCGGGCCCGTGGCGCCGCTCACGGTGAGACTCGCCGGAACGTTCGTGGCCTTCGTGATCGCGTCGAACAGCTCCTCCGCCCTCAGGCGCCGCGGAAAGTGGCGCGCGAAGAGCGCCGTCGACGCGTCGTTCCACGTGCCCGGATAGAAGGAAGAGAGCTGGTAGGCGCTCGACTTCGCCATGACCGAGAGGATGTAGCGGAGGTCGAAGCCGTGCCCGGTGAAATCGTCCGCGAGGCGCGTCAGGAGGTTCGGATGCGTCGGCTGAATCGTCCAGGCGCCGGGAGGCGGATTCGCGGGGTCCTGCCGCAGGAGGTCGAAGCCGTCCGCCGGCTCGACGATTCCGAGCGTGAACATCTCCTTCCAGAGCGTGTTCACCGTCGCGCGCGCGAACTGGGGATCGGCCGTCAAGATGCGGCCCATGGCGGCCCGATAGCCTTCGCCGGGCTGCGGCGCGCCGCCCGGGGGATTCGTCGGCGTCCTGAGGTAGGCCGGCGCGATCTGCGTCATCCCCGCGGGAACCGTCGTGTAGTACGCGCTCGTCCGGTCCGTCTTGTTTCCCGTCGTGGTGTTGAGGCGATAGTCGGGAAGCGCCGGGTCGTCGAGAACCGTGTACGTGTAGTTGGGAAACTGCGTCCCGCTTCGCGGGATCCGGGTCTTCGCGAAGAACGCCGACATGCCCCAGAAGTCCTGGCGCCGAACCGTCGAGCCCCAGAGGTTGATGGAGTCGAGGTGTCCGCTTCCGTTGTGGCAGGAGGTGCAGAAGATCGCGTTCGTGCCGAGAAAGGCCGAGCCCACGCTCGCGCCGAGGTTGTCGTACGTGTCCTGTGCCGGGCCGTTCTGCTGGATGTTCCGGACGGCGAAGTTCGCCTGCCCGTTCGCGGTGTTCAGTCCGGCCCCCGCGACCAGTTCGCGGGCGATGAGGTCGTAGGGCTTCTTCGACCGGAGCGCCTCGACGAAGTACGCATGCAGCGCGTTCCGGCCCGCGAAGAAGAGCTGGCCGCTGTCCGCGTTCGACGTGTTCCGGAAGACGTCGTCGAAGAACTGCGCCCACCGGTCGACGAACGCGTCCGAAGCGAGGAGCGTGTCGATCATCCGGCTACGCTTGTCGGCCGCCGGATCCGCGAGAAACGCCGTCACGGTGGCCGCGTCGGGAATGCGGCCGGTCAGATCGAGGGTCGCGCGGCGCAGGAATTCCGCGTCCGAGGACGGCGGGGCGGGCGTCACACCTGCGGCGTCGATCGCTCCGAAGATCTCCTCGTCGACGTAGTTCTGGAGGACGCGCCTGACGTGGCTGACGACGCCCGTGAGCCCGGGGGATGAGGCTGCCCCCGCCGGGTGCGAGGCGGCCATTACGCGTGTGACGCGCGACACGGATGCGCGCCGCGCCCGCCCATCCGGATCGACGTGCGAGGCCGCGAAGGCGCAATCCGAGGCGGGCGCGAGGTGTCCAGTCGCAAACGCCAAGTCGTTTCCGCGCTGAGCGTTAGCGGCGCCGGACGCCCGCTCGGCCGCGCCCGTGAGAGAGTCGGCGAGAGAGTCGGCGAGAGAGTCGACAAAAGCGTCGGCAAACGCTCTCCCCGAGAGGACGGCCGCCAGGAGCGCGAGGACGGCGACGGCTGGGCGGCGCGGCAGGCTCATCTTCGAATCCTCCACAGATGAGATTCGGACGCATTCGAGGGGTGGAAAGTTTACGCCCGGCCCTGACGGGCCACGCGAATCGGCTCCGAGGTTGTACCCTACGCACCAGACCGGCCTCCCGGCGCGAACCTATGAACCTGGAACGCCTCCGCCAGCGCTTCTTCGAGGGACTGACGCGTTACCGATGGCAGGAAACCGTCGGGCGCGGCGGGATGGGGATCGTCTTCAAGGCGCAGGATCTGGACCTCGACGACGTCGTGGCCATCAAGGTTCTCTCTCCCGACTGGGAGACCGACGACCAGCAGCTTTTGCTCCGTTTCAAGCGCGAGATCAACCTCAACCGGAAGATCAAACACCCGAACGTGGCGCGCATCCACGACTTCGGGATGAGCAACGACTTTCCCTACATCACGATGGAGTACGTGCCGGGCCAGGACCTGCGCACGGTCATCCAGCTCGAGGGAAAGCTCCCGCAGGCGCGCGCGATCTCGATCCTCCGCCAGATCGCGCTCGGAACCGAAGCGGCGCACAAGCTCGGCATCATCCATCGCGACCTCAAGTCGCAGAACGTGATGCTCGAGGAGAACGGGGCCGTCGCGATCCTGGACTTCGGCCTCGCGCGCGGAAAGACGAACGAGCAGCTGACGCTCGACAGCGTCATGGTGGGAACGCCCCACTACATGTCTCCCGAGCAGGCGCTCGGCAGGCCGACGGACGCGCGCAGCGACGTCTACTCGATCGGCGTCATGGCGTACGAGCTGCTGACCGGCAAGGTGCCCTTCGACGGCGAGTCGCCGCTCGTGATCGCGATGAAGCACGTCTCGGAACAGCCGCCCGACGGCCTGCGCCAGGTGACCACCGTCTCGCCCGAGCTCGTCGCGATCGTCTACAAGGCGCTCGCGAAGGAACCGGCGCAGCGTTTCGCGACGGCGGCCGATCTCGAGGCCGAGCTCGCCATGCTTCATCCCTTCGAGTCCGGTCAGGTGCCGGCGGTTTCCGGGCCGCACGTGAGCGTCGAGGCCGCCGCGTCTCCGAGCGCGCCGGGCGCTCCGATCCAATCGCTCGCAGGCCGCGGGACGCATCCCGAGCTCGGGTCGATGGCGACGCCTGTGATGCCGACACCGGCGCTCCCCGTCGGAACGAGCGCGACGCCCCCCATCGAGATCAAGGCGCGCCCGCCCGTCATTCTCCTCGTCGAGGTCGACGCGAAGGAGCGCAAGCGCCTCGCCGACGTTCTCGGGCGGCACGGCTGCCGGGCTCTCGAGGCCAAGGACGGGCCCGAGGCTCTGCAGAGGCTTCTGCAGGACACCGTCGACCTCGTCCTCATGGACGTGGCGCTGCCGGGCATGGACGGCTTCGACGTCACGCGTGTGATCAAAGCCCAGGCCTCGTCGACCGCCCTGCCCGTCGTCCTCACCTCGGCCCGTCTCGACCGCAGCCACTTCGCGTTCGCGATCCAGACGGGCGCGACCGACGTCCTCGCCAAGCCGCTCCAGTCCGAGGCCGTCATCGGCAGGCTCTGGCACATCCTCACGCACCACGGCTTCCAGCCGCCGCCGGGCAACGAGCCCGTGATCGCCGCGATGAGGAAGACGCTCCCCTCGGCCATGACGCCCCCTTCGGGCCCGGGGAAGAGCGGCGTCCGCTAGGAATTCAGAGAAGAGGCTTGAGGTCGGAGAGCCGCGTCACGAAGATGACGGGCTCGGGCGCGCCCGCGCCGCGGCGGTCGAAGAGGATCGGAAACCAGCCCGCCGCCTTCGCGCCCACGACGTCCGTGTCGAAGCAGTCCCCGACGTAAAGCCGGCGGCGCTCTCCCCCACCGGCTGCCTTCGCCGCCGCGTCGAAGATGGCGCGCGAAGGCTTCATCGCGCCGACGTCCTCGGAGAGAACCACGTGGCGCACCCATCGGTCGAGGCCGAACCGGGCGATCTTGGCCCTTTGCGTCTCCCGGAATCCGTTCGACAGGATTCCGACGACTCCCTCCCGCGACGCATGCTCGAGCGCGTCCTCGGCGCCCTCGATGAGCCGCCAGTTGCGACCATAGGCGGCCATGTACGACGTTCCGACCGCGACCGCGTGCGCGGCGTCGAGGCCGAGATCGGCGAGCGGCAGCGCGAAGCGGCGCGCCGTGAGCGTCGGTCGGTCGATCGCCCCCTTCCCGTACTCGTGCCAGAGGCGCAGGTTGTTCCGGCGATAGGACGCGAGCCAGTCCTCGAACGCGATCCCCCCGAAGAGCGCGCCGTGCGCGGCATGCGTCTCGCGATGCGCGCCCTCCTCGGCCGCGCCATGGTCGACGAGGGTGTCATCGAGGTCGAAGAAGAAGAGAGGCTTCACTCGAACATCGCTTCACTCGGGACGCGCGCTCACGGCTGCACGCCGGGCAGATGGAACGGACCGTAGGTCGCGAGGACGAGGATGGCCGCGCTGACGACCGCCGTCAGCCAGGTGACGCGGTCCTTCGTCGCGAAGAGAACCGGGTCCTCGTCCATCACGCCCCGGTTGACGAGGACCCAGATCCGGCTGATCCAGTACAGGAAGACGGGTACGATCAACCACAGCCACGCCGGGCTCGCGTACAGGCGCCTCACGGTGTCGCTCTGGAGATAGAGCGCGAGCACGATGGCGGCCAGATAACCGCTCGTGATGCCGCAGGACTGCACGGTGAGGTGATCCCACGTGAAATAAGCCCGGCCCGGAGCCTCCATCATCTCGGACTTCTTGAGCCGTGCGAGCTCGGACGCCCGCTTGCAGAACGCGAGGCTCAGGAACGTGAACACCGAAAAAGCGAGAAACCAGGGCGAGAGCAGGAGGCCCGTCGCGGCGCCGCCGAGGAGGACGCGGAGGGTGTAGAGCAACGACAGCGTGAAGACGTCGACGAGAACGCGGCGCTTCAGGAAAAGGGAATACGCCGTCGTCGTGACGAGGTAGACGCCGATGAGCTTCACGGCGTCCGCCGGAAGGCTCAGGGAAATCGCGAGGCCCGCCGCCATCAGGAAAAGAGACAGAAGGATCGCCGTGGGAATCGCGAGGTTGCCGCTCGCGAGAGGCCGGCTCCGTTTCTCGGGATGCCGGCGATCGGATTCCAGGTCGACGAGATCGTTCAGGAGATAGATGCTCGACGCGCAAAGAGAGATCGCCACGAACGCCAGGCCGCCTGCGGCGAGGATCCCCGCATCCAGCAGCTTGTGCGCCGTGATGATCGGAATGAAAACGAGGAGGTTCTTGACCCACTGGCGGGCGCGGATGGCCTTGACGATCGTTTTCAGTCCCAATGGAGACGGCGGGAAGCGCTCGGCGAGATTCCCGTCCTGTCGCAGATCGGTCTCGGTCGCGGGCGACGCGTTCACCGCAATCGCCCGGCGCGCCTTCTTCCAGACGGGCCTGTCCGTCGCCCCGTTTCCGGCGTAGTCGAATCCCCGGTCTCCGAACCGCTCGACGAGCGCCCGCGCCTTGGCCTCGCCGCCGAGGTTCGTCGTGCCGTCGCTCCCCATCACCTCGTCGAAGATCTCGAGGTGCTTGGCGACGCTCTCCGCCCAGATGCGGTCGGACGCCGTCGCGAGGACGAGGCGCCGCCCCCGGTCCTTCTCCTTCCGGAGGAATTCCAGGAGACGCAGGTCGTAGGGAAGCATCGACGGTTCGAGCGCGATGCGGTTCGCGACTTCTCTCTTGAAGCCCGCCTTCCCCTTCGAGAGCCAGAACGGGGCCAGGAAGAGCGACCCGAATCCGTCCTGCGTGAGTCGCGCGAGCCCCTCATAGAGGAGATCGCTTCGGATCAGCGTCCCGTCGAGATCGACACAGAGGGGAACGCCGGCACTCGAGGTGTCCGCTCTCTCCGGGCCTTCCGTCATGCCGATTCCTCCCCGGTCCGGGACGCCGTCGCGAAAAAATCATTCTATGCCCCCGATCGCACGACACTCGTTTCCGGCGCCGGAAGGTGACGCATGAAGCAACTGCGTCAGGAAGATCCCGCTCCGCAGGCTGTACCCTCGGCCTGTGAGCGCGAGCGCCCCCACCGTGGCCGCAGCCGACGCACGGCTTCGCGGGATCCACAGCCTCGTCGGAAACACGCCCCTCCTCGAGATCGAGCTCGAATTCCGCGGGCGTTCCCGCCGGATCTTCGCGAAGGCCGAGCACGTCAGCCTCACGGGCTCGATCAAGGACCGGATGGCGCTTCACATCCTCACGCGGGCTTACGAGACAGGCGCCCTGAAAAGCGGAGGCACCGTCATCGAGGCGACGAGCGGCAACACGGGGATCGCGTTCTCGGCGATCGGCCGTGCCCTCGGCCACCCGGTCGTCATCTTCATGCCCGACTGGATGAGCCGCGAGCGCGTGGATCTCATCCGGAGCCTCGGTGCCGACGTGCGCCCCGTGAGCACGGAGGAGGGCGGCTTTCTCGGTTCGATCGCGCGCGCCGAAGAGCTCGCCGCGCGGACGCCCGGCGCCTTCCTTCCCCGCCAGTTCTCGAACGCCGACAACGCCGACGCGCACGAGGCGACGACGGGCGCCGAGATCTGGTGGCAGCTCCGTTACGACGGACGGATTCCGGACGCCTTCGTCGCCGGAGTCGGAACGGGCGGCACCGTCATGGGTGTCGGCCGCGCGCTCCGCGCCCGCCGGCCCGGAGTGCGCGTTCATCCGCTCGAGCCGGCCTCTTCGCCGACGTTGTCGACCGGCCACAAGGTCGGGAAGCACCGGATCCAGGGGATCTCCGACGAGTTCATCCCGTCCATCGTGGACCTCGCCTTCCTCGACGCGGTCGTGGCCGTCGACGACGGCGACGCGATCCTCATGGCGCAGAAGATCGCCCGGGAGCTCGGACTCGGCGTCGGGATTTCCTCCGGCGCGAACTTCCTCGGGGCCCTCAAGGTCCTCGATGAGCTGGGCGGCAACGCGGTCGTCGTGACCGTCTTCTCGGACGACAACAAGAAGTACCTGTCGACCGCCCTTTTTCGGGAAGAGCCCGACGCGCCGCACTATCTTTCGCACGACGTCGTGCTCCGGAGCTTCACGGCCTCCGGCTGCGTCTGCCTCCAGCGCTGCGACCCCTCGACGTGTGTGCGCGGCGACACCGATGCGGCCGACTTGCCGCCCTGCCCGCTGCACCGCGCCTAGGACCCCCTGACAGGAACGGCGATCGTGGCTCTCGGAGCGCCGGGGTACGAGACGTCCGCGACTCGTTCGCAGCTAGAATCCCTGTCAAACAACGTGACGATCGCGCCGGGAGTCCGACTCGGACCGTACGAGGTCCTTTCGCCGCTCGGGGCGGGCGGGATGGGGGAGGTTTACCGGGCAAGGGACACGCGTCTCGCGAGAGACGTCGCGGTCAAGATCTTGCCGGAAGCGTTCCTGGAAGGGGAAGATCGGAAGGCGCGCTTCGAGCGGGAAGCGCGGCTTCTTGCCGCGATGAACGACCCGAACATCGCGGCGATCTATTCATTCGAAGAAATCCCCGGTTCTTCCGGTTCCTCCGGCCGCCACCTCCTCGTCATGGAGCTGATCGAGGGCGAGACGCTTCGCGCCTTTCTCAGGCCAGGTCCGCTGCCCGTCAAGAAGCTCCTGCAGCTCGCCGCGCAAGTGGCTGCCGGGCTCGGCCGGGCCCACGCGGCCGGTATCGTGCACCGGGACCTGAAGCCCGAGAACCTCATGGTGACGACGGACGGCTTCGTGAAGATTCTCGACTTCGGCCTCGCGAAGCTCGTCCCGACCGATGCCGGGAACCTCACCGCGGCCCAGACCGCTTCACGGCACACGCAGCCGGGGATCGTGGTGGGGACGGTGGCGTACATGTCTCCCGAGCAGGCGGGCGGCGAGCCGGTCGACTTCCGCTCCGACCAGTTCTCCTTCGGCTCCATCCTCTACGAGATGGCCACGGGCCGGCATCCATTCCGGAAGCCGACCGGCGTGGAAACCCTCACGGCGATCCTGAGGGAGGAGCCGGAGCCGGTCGGCTCCCTGAACGCGCAGCTCCCCATGCCTCTGCGCTGGATCATCGAGCGCTGCCTGGCGAAAGATCCTCAGGAGCGCTACGCCTCGACGCAGGACCTAGCCCGCGATATGACGATGCTGAGGGACCGGTTGCCCGAGGCGGGGCTCGCGCCGGCCGGCGAGGGCGTCAGCCGCCGCGGGCCGCGCGCGCTGCCCTGGGTTCTTCTGGCGTTGGCGCTCGGCGCGCTGGTGGCGGTCCTCGTCTTCTCGCGGCAACCTCGCGCCGCTCGCGAGGAGCGCCTCGTCCGTTTCTCTGTCGGGCTGCCGCCGGGAGCGAGCTTCTCGTCCAGCGAAGTCTCCACCGACAGCGCCATCTCGCCCGACGGCAGCCGGCTGGTCCTCGTGGGCTGGTCTCGCGGGCTCCCGCGGCTCTACCTGCGCGGGCTCGACAGCCTGGCCGCCGAACCCATGGAAGGAACGGAGGACGCGGACTCCCCGTTCTGGTCGCCCGACAGCCGCTTCATCGGATTCTTTGCCGAGGGAAAGCTCAAGAAAGTCCCCGCCGCGGGAGGGCCGCCGCAGACGATCTGCGACGCCCCGCACGAAGGCCCCGGAACGTGGGGCGGAGATGGGACGATCCTCTTCTCCGAGGCCGGCCGGGGGGCGCCGGCCATTTCCCGCGTGCCATCCGGCGGCGGCACGCCGCAGCGCGTCACGCGTCCCGATCCTTCGCGGCCGGAAGAGCTGCACATCTATCCGCACTTCCTGCCTGACGGCAGGCGTTTTCTCTTCGTGGCGGTCGTGCCGATGCCGGAGGAGATGTTGCACGAGCTGCGCGCGGGCGACCTCGGCTCGGCCGAGACGACTCTCGTTTCGAGAATCGGCTCGCGCGTCGCGTACGCGCCGCCGGGAGTCCTCCTGTCGGTCCGGGACGGCTCCCTTCTCGCTCAGCCGTTCGACGCGAAGACGCTGAAGCTCTCCGACGAATCCACCACCGTCGTCGACCGCCTTCACTATTTCTACGGCCCGGCCAACGCAGGATTCTCCGTCTCTCAATCCGGCGCGCTCGCGTACGAGGCGGGTCGGCGGCCCTCGCGCGTCGCCTGGCTGGACCGTGCCGGTCTGGAAACGTCGACGCTCGTGGAGGAGGGCGACCTGGAAAACGTCCGTCTATCGCCGGATGGCCGAAGGCTGGCCGTCAGCGTCTTCGACCGCAAGACAGGCAGCGCCGACGTCTGGGTCCATGAGCTGGAGCGGAAGGTCGCGACGCGTCTGACGCTCCTTCCTTTCACCGAAGACGCTCCGGTCTGGTCGCCCGACGGGCGCCGCGTTGCCTTTCGGTCGGACCGCCATGGTCCTCCCGACCTCTACGAGATGGACGCCGGATCGCCCGGAAGCGAGAAGGAGCTTCTCAGGCACGAGGGTGTGCAGCAGACGGAGGACTGGTCGCCGGACGGCCGCTTCGTCGCCTACACCGAGAGCAGTCGAAGGACAGGTGAGGACATCTGGCTGCTGCCCCTGTTCGGCGATCGCAAGCCCGTCCCCTATCTTCGGACCCGGTTCGGGGAGCGCAGCCCTCGCTTCTCGCCCGATGGCCGCTGGATTGCCTACGGCTCCGACGAGACGGGCACGATCGAGGTGTACGTCTCGCCCCGAGACGACTCCGGGAAGCGCACGCGCCTCTCGACGGGCGGCGGCCAGATGCCACGGTGGAGGCGCGACGGGAAGGAGCTTTACTATCTCGCGCCGGACCGGAGCCTCATGGCCGTGCCGGTGCGGCTTGGCGCAGTCGTCGACGCGGGCGCGCCAGCCCGGCTCTTCCGTTTCGCCTCAGGCGTCCTCGACTACGACGTGAGCCCAGCCGGCGACCGCTTTATCGCTGCCACGCCCGTCGCTGGGTCGACCGATGGTCCGGTCCGCGTCATCCTCGGCTGGCCGACGCTTCTCAAACGACGGGGACTTTGAGCTGTCTGCCGAGCGGCCGAGTCGGAAGCGCGGCCGTCACCTGGACTGGATCTTCTCCAACGCGGAATCCGCCAGGCCCCGAATCCACTCCGGCTGCCCCTTCTCCTTTCTGATCGACTTGAGGGCCGGGATGGCCGCTTTCGCCTCCGGGCCGATCGCCCCGAGCGACTGAATGCATCTTCCTCGGCGAGGTCGGCCGCCCCGAGACGCGCCGGCTGATCGCGGGGACCGGTCAGGCGCAGTGGGTCGGCCGGGGCGGCAGGTGAAGTCCGCGACCGGCGTCGGGGAGGAGGAGCTGCTCTGGAAGTCGCCCGAGAACAAGTGGCCGGACGACTGGGCGCCGGACGGGAAGTCGCTCCTCGTCGAAAGCCTGACCGGCGACTCCCAGGTGGACCTCTATCTCCTGCCCGTGACGGGGGAGAGGAAGCCCGTGCCGGTCCTGACGTCGCCCTCCAACGAGGCGCACGCCGCCTTCTCGCCGGACGGACGCTTCTTCTCGTACACCTCGGACGAGACGGGGAGGCCCGAGATCTACGTGCAGACCTTCCCGCCGTCGGGCGGCAAGTGGCAGGTGTCGAAGGCGGGCGGCGATCAGGGGATCTGGCGGCGCGACGGCAAGGAGCTCTTCTATCTGGCCAGCGACGGAAAGCTCATGGCGGTGCCGGTGACCACCGGTGCCGTCTTCACCGCGGGCGCCCCGCAGGCACTCTTCGAGCCGGTTACGGCCGAGGCCTCGCCGAGCGGCGCGAGGAACTTCTACGTCCCCTCCCTGGACGGCTCCCGCTTCCTGGTCCTCTCGTACGCACGGCCCGCCCGCGAGGTACCGGTCCACCTCCTCGTGAACTGGTCGCCCGGCGCGGAGGGGGAGCGGCCCTAGCTTCCTCCCTCTCGGGCAAACGGGCCCGCGAGTTCAGGCCGTTGACGAGTCGATGCGGTTCGCATACATTCGCATACATGAAGGACGCCGTTCTCACGGTGCGCCTGCCTCGCCGGACGCGCGGGCGCATCGAGCAGGCCGCCCGGCGCGAGGGACGCTCGCTGTCGCAGCAGGTGGAGCGTCTCGTCGAGGCGGGTCTCGCCGCGGCGGACGAAGGGCGGATTCGCCCCCCGACCCGGATCCTCGCGAACGTCCTCGACGGCGGAATCGTGCCGGACCTCTCGGACTTCCGCGCCGCCCGGCGCGAGCTCTCGCGGTCGCTCGACCCGCGCTCTCGCCGCATTCCGTGACGTTCGTCGCGGACACGCACGCCCTCGTCTGGCACTTGATGGACGAGAAGCGCCTGGGAAAGGCCGCCCGAAGGGCCTTCCGCTCGGCGGACCGGGGGCAGGCCCTCTGCTACATACCGGCCATCGCGCTCGTCGAGGTCGCGCTTCTCTACGAAAAGGGGCGCCTCCGCGCCGGCCCCGCCCAGGTCGCCGAAGCTCTCGCAGCGCACGACGGGTATGCCGTTCTTGCCCTGGATCTCGAACAGGCGCTCGGATTCGCGTCTCTGCCGGCGGTTCGTGATCCGATGGACCGCCTGATCCTCACGGCAGCCAGGGTGACGTCGTCACGTCTTCTCAGCGCGGACGAAGCGCTCGACGGACACGGTGTCGAGCGCGTGTGGGAGTGACAGCCGGGTTTCTCTCTAGTCCCCGCCGGGCACCGGCACGTCCACTTCGTCCACGATCGCGACGATGAGCGACCTCACCGGCGCTTTCGGGTCGCCGAGGATCTGGCGCGCGGAGTTTCCCTCGTCCTCCACGAGGACGGTTTCGCCCACGCCGGCCCCGACCATGTCGAGCGCGAGGATGTACCGGGTGCCGTCGAGCGTTCCGTCCGGCAGAACGGCTCCCACGAGAAGCTGTTTTCTCCCGGCATAGAAGGGATGCTGGACGGTACTGACCACCGTTCCGAGGACGCGTCCGAGGATCATCGGGCCCGCTCCGGATTCTCGAGGGAGTGCTGGTCGACGATCCCGACGACGGCGTGATCCACCGGAATGAACCACGGGTCGTGGAGAAGCGCGGCCTCGCGTGACGCCTCCCACGTGACGAGGTCGCCCGAGGAGGCCTGCGCCGACGCGTCGGTGGCGACGAACGGCTCGCCGTCGTCCTTCAGATCCGCCGTGAGCGGCCGGACGATCAGGAGCTTGAGCCCCTTCATCGCGTCGGGCTTCTCCGTCGCCACCAGCGTGCCGATGACCCTCCCCAATTTCATCCCCGGAACTCCTTGAAGAAGCGGCTCCCCGAGCCGAGAGCCTCCCGGACGGCCGGGTCCGCCCGCGGGATGACCGCGGTCGAAGCGCCCGCGGCGCTCGTCTTCTCGAAGGAGGCGCGCGCGATTTCGATCGCGGCCTCCACGTCGTGCGTCTCGCCCCAGAGGCTCGCGATCGCCTTCCCGCCGAGCCCGTCCCCCACGCGCAGCTCCACGAGGTCGACGAGCGCCCCCTTGAGCGCGGCGTCGACGGCGCGGACGAGAGCCGGCGGAGTCGTGGCCTGCAGAACGCCGAGCGTGTCGCCGGGGGCGGGCCAGCGGATCACCCCCGTCCCGATCGCGGGCGCGAGGCGAGGCTCGGCGTGCGGGAGGAGCACCTCGTCGACGACGTGCGAGCCCGAGAGGTCGAGCGCCCGGCGCCACGAGCGCTCCACCGGCCCGACCTCGCCGCCGAACAGGATCAGGTAACGGCCGCAGTGGATCGTGCCCGCCTGGAGCACCACCACCTCCGCCTCCTTGGCCAACGCGTCGAGAACGTGCAGGCCCGGCGGAATCTCGCCGAGGAGGAGCATCGCGAGGGCGGGGCCGGGGCTCTTCTCCATCACGCCTTCGTCACACGATCCGGAAATGGTCGACGAGCGTGCAGCGGCGCCACCTTGAGAACGACCGCGGGCTCGTCATCCCTTCGCCCGTCGGCGACGCGATCGTGAACGAGGTGTGCCCTTCGCCTCCGAACCCGAGGCCCGCCAGGTTGGGGCCGTTTTTTACGAAGATCGAGCAGTTGCACCGGCGCGCCATCGTGGAGAGGGCCGCGAGGTCGTGCGAGTGCATGGACGCGGTGTGGAAGCACGCGCCCTCGGCCGCGACGCCGAGGTCGATCGCCTCGCTCACGTTCTTCACGCGCGTCAAAGGGAGGACCGGCATCATCTGCTCTGTCCAGACGAGAGGGTGCTCGTTCGGCACTTCCACGAGGATCGTTCGCACCTCGGGCCCCGCCGTGATGCCCAGCTCCCGGAGGATGACCGACGCGTTCTTGCCGATGTATTTCTTGTTGACCACGGCGTGACCCCGCGGCCCGGCCCCCTTCTCGAAGATCACGTTCTCGAGGCGCGAGAGGTCGCGGGCGGGAAGCTCGAAAGCCCCGGCCTTCACCATCGCCCCCTTCAGCGCGTCGGCGATTGAGTCGACTGCGATGACCTCTTTCTCGTCCGTGCAGATGACGTTGTTGTCGAACGAGTGGCCGAAGACGATGTCGCGTCCGGCCTTCCCGATGTCGGCGGTCTCGTCGACGATGGCCGGCGGGTTGCCGGGCCCGGCGCAGATGGCGCGCTTGCCGGAGTTCATCGCGGCGGCCACGACGGCACCGCCGCCCGTGACGACCAGCAGCCGGACGCGGGGGTGCTTCATCAGCTCGCCCGCGGACTGGATCGTCGGTTCGGCCGTGCAGGTGACCGTGTTCGGCGGTCCGCCCGCCTTCACGATCGCCGCGGCGAGCAGGCGGACCGTCTCCTGAGAGACGCGCCTGGCCGACGGGTGCGGGTTGAACACCACGCTGTTCCCCGCGGCCACCATGCCGATGGAGTTGCAGATGATCGTGGAGGAGGGGTTCGTGACCGGCGTGATCGCCCCGATGACGCCGAAGGGAGCCGGCTCGACGAGGACGAGGCCGCGGTCCCCCGACCCGGCCGCAGGCGTCAGCTCTTCGGGGCCCGGCGTCTTGTTCGTGACGAGGAGGTTCTTCTGGACCTTGTCCTCGGCGCGCCCCAGCCCCGTCTCCTCGACGGCCAGCGCCGCGAGGGAATGCGCGTTCTGCCGCATGGCGTCGCGCATGGATGCGATGACCTCGTGTCGCTTCTCGAGACCGAGAGCATCGAGTGCCTTGAAGGCGACGGCGGCCGCCGCGACGGCGTCGTCGAGGCTCGGGAAGACACCGCCTCCGGCCGCAGGCGGCGGGGGCCCCGCGCCCGCTTCCGGCATGATCTCGCGGGCGATGACCTCGGCCAGGCGCCGGATCTGCTCGGGGCTGTATGCCGAGCTCATGGTTCAACCCGCTCCATGGTCAGGCGCCTCTGTACCCGTGCTCGGACGAGCTCTTCTCGAAGAGGGTCTGGCCGCCTATCTCCCAGGTGTCCACGATCGCCATGATGACCGCG
Organism: Thermoanaerobaculia bacterium; assembly: GCA_023717585.1. Taxonomy (GTDB): domain Bacteria; phylum Acidobacteriota; class Thermoanaerobaculia; order UBA5066; family UBA5066; genus Fen-183. Next base: position 19,451 of record JAMQPJ010000216.1, on the reverse strand, counting down.
TCGCAGGGGCGGTCCTTCGTGACCTCTGTCTGGCGGGCGGAGGAGCCTGAGGCATAGAGCACGTACTCGCCCAGGCCGCAGCCCACGGCGTCATTCGCGACCACGAAGCCGCCCTCTTTGAGGTTCTCGGGGTTCACCTGCCGAAGCAGGAGGAACTTGAGCCCCTCGATCCGGGGGTCCTTCCGCGTCGCCACGACGGTCCCGACGACTTTTGCCAGGAGCATGGCCTCACCGCCTCCCGTTCACCGCCGCTCCGCCTACTTCTTGCCGCCGTGCGCGCCGATCTCCTTCTCGACCTCGGCCTTTCGGCCGAGCGGGAGGACGAGGTCGACGTTGACGTGCGGGCGGGCGATGATGTGGGTCGTGACGATGTCGCCGACGCGCGCCGCCCCGTTCTGCCCCGCGTCCACGGCCGCCTTCACGGCCGCGACGTCGCCCCGGATGATGGCGGTCACGTAGCCGCCCCCCGTCTTCTCGTAGCTCACGAGCTCCACCTTCGCGGCCTTCACCATCGCGTCGGCCGCTTCGACCATCGCCGCGAAGGAGCGGCACTCGATCATTCCCAGTGCTTCAGCCATTTCGATCCTCCCTGTTCGGTTCTACACCCTTTTCTCTGAGCTTCGGTGTTGCATGACGTTTTCTCAAGACTTCGCGGCGCGCCCGGAAAGGCCCTGGATCGCCCGTTCGGCCGCGGGCAGGGCGACGTCGATGTCGCGGTCCGCTCCCGCCAGGTAGACCCGCCCGAACGACCCGAACGAGACGATCTCCAGCACTTTGATGCGCGCGGCCTTCTCCGCCTCGTTCGCCGCCAGCGCCGCGTTCGCGGCGGGCTGGCATTCCAGGATGTAGAGCGACTGGCCCGCCACGATCATGTGGCCGTGGCGGGTCCGGTTGATGAGCTGCGTCTGCCGGTCGTCGAGGCCCCGGATCACGGTCGAGGAAAGGATCTCGGGTTTGATCCGGTCGCCTTCCGTCTTGCCGATCTCCCGGAGGATCGCCTCACCCGCGCGGCGCACCTCCGCCTGCTCGTCGTGGTGGACCTCGAGGAGGCCGTAGAGCCGTTCGACGATCTGCATCCCGGGCGTGACGGAGGTGGTCTTTACCGCGATGTCGGTGAGCCGGTTGATCGCGATCCCGGGTGAGACCTCGATGAAAAGGGAAGCCTGTCCGCCGACGGGCAGGAAGCCTTTCGCGACCGTCCCCAGGAAAGCCGCGTGCTGCTCCTGAAGCGAGTCGAGGAAGACGTAGCTGCGGAGGTCGATCACGGGCTCAGTCCCTCCGGCCCTTCTGCGCGTCGCGCCCGGTGAGCGACTCGATCGCCCGGATGGCCGCGACCGAGGCCACGTCGATGTCGCGCTGCTCTCCCCCGAGGTAGACGCGCCCGAACGCCCCGGTCATCCGGACGTCCACCACGTTGATCTCCGCCGCCTTCTCGGCCTCGTTCGCCGCGAAGGCCGCGTACGCCGCGGGCTCGACCTCCAGGATGTAGAGCGACTCGCCGGCCACCAGCATCATCCCCTGCCGGTCGCGGTTGATGAGCTGCGCCTGAAGGGCGTCCACGCGCCGGATGACCTGCGAGGAGAGGACCCGCGGCTTGATCCGGTCGGTCTCCTGAAGGGAGAGGGCGGCGAGGATGGCAGCGCCGGCCTGCCGCACCTCGGCCTGCGAGCGGCTGTGAATCTCGAGCATTCCGTAGAGCCGCTCGACGACCTGCATGCCGGGGCGGACATCGGTCGCCTTGACGGCGACGTCGGTCACGCGGTTGATCTCGATGCCGGGCGAGATCTCGACGATCAGGGAGGCCTCGTAGGCGACCGGGAGGAAACCACGGGCAACCGTCCCGATGTAGGCCGCGACCTGCGGCTGCATCGAGTCGAGGTAGACGAAGCTCCGGAGGTCGGCCATCAATACGTCCCTTTGGCCTCTTTCGCCCCGCTCTTCGACGAGGCGGCGATCCCCCGGGCCTCCTTGACGATCTTCACGCCGACCGAGGCACCGATCCGGGTGGCGCCGGCCGCGATGAGCTTCTCGGCGTCTTCGGCCGACCGGATCCCTCCCGACGCCTTCACGCCGAGCTTCCGGTCGACGGCCCGCGCCATGAGCTCCACGTCGTGGGCGGTCGCGCCGCCGGTGGAGAAGCCGGTCGAAGTCTTCACGAACTCCGCCCGGGCCTTGCGGGCCGCCACGCAGCCGGCCACTTTCTCGTCGTCGGTCAGGAGCGCTGTTTCCAGGATCACCTTGAGGATCGCGCCGCCGTCGTGGGCCGTTTCGGCCACCGCCCGGATGTCGTCCTCCACGTATCGGAGGTCGCCCGACTTGAGCGCCCCGATCGCGATCACCATGTCGATCTCGCTCGCCCCGTCGCGGATGGCACGCCGCGCCTCAAGCGACTTGATCTCCCTGGACGCGGCCCCCAGCGGAAAGCCCACAACCGAGCAGACGACCGGGGAGCGGCCGACGAGGCGGGCGGCGCAACGCCTGACGAAGATCGGGTTGACGCAGACGGAGGCGAAGCCGAACTGGGCGGCCTCGTCGCACAGCTTGTCGATGTCCGCGTACGTGGCGTCTGCGCGGAGGAGAGTGTGGTCGATGAAGCCGGCCAGGTCCTTGGGCACCTCGCCGCCTCCCGGCGCGCCCGACACCCGGCACCCCGGGCCCACGCACGCGATCATTGAACGGACCGTGTCGGCGCAACGGGTCGCGCAGTGGCCGCCGATGGGGCAGCCGGTGCAGGCGTCGCCTCCCGCCATCGACCCTCCGCACGTCGGCGGGACGAGGAGCGAGGGATTCGAGGTCAGGATCTGGGTGATCCGGCCGACGAGCGAATCGAAATCGGGTGAGGCCATGGACGGCGAACTCCTCGAGCTCAGCGGACGGCGCGGATCCTCCGGCGTGTTCCCGCGGCTCTTGTCGATGGCGTCGATCATAGCGACACGGCGCTTGTGGCGCTCCACGGTGCAGTCGGTGGACAGGAAGACGTCCACGATCTGGAGCGCGAGCTCCTCTGCGAGGTAGCCGGCGCCGAGCGTCAGGACGTTGGCGTCGTTGTGCTCCCGCGCGTTCCGCGCGGTGGCCAGGTCGAAGGCCATTCCCGCGCGAACCCCGGGGATCTTGTTGGCGACCATGGAAGATCCGATGCCGGCGCCGTCGACGACGACCCCCCGCCAGGCCCGACCCGAGGCGACGGCCTCCCCGGCGGCGCGCGCGAAAACGGGGTAATCGCACGGCTCCGCCGAGCCCGTCCCGACATCGAGGACGTCGACGCCCCCGGCCTCCAGGTGTCGCTTGATCGCTTCCTTCAGCGCGAAACCGCCGTGGTCGGCGGCGAGGACCACCCGTCCGGCGAGGGGTTTCATGAAGGCGGAAGTCTACGCCCGGAGAAACGGGTTCACCGCGAGGACCGACCCCGTAGTGACCTTCGACATGTCCTTACTCCAACAAGGACAGAATCCCCGTCAGCTACTCGTAGCGCAAGGCTTCCGCCGGATCCATCCGCGCGGCCCGGCGCGCGGGAAGCGCCGACGCGCCGAGGACGAGGAGGAGGCCGACGGCGAGGATCCCGAGCACGTGAAGAGGCTCGGGCCGGAACGGCATCCACGTGAGGTAGTAGACCTTCGCGATCTCGGGGGGAAAGCGCACGACGCGGAAAACCGTGAGGAGAAAACACACGGCGAGCCCGAAGAGAGTGCCGAGGACGAGGCCGCTCCCGCCGAGGAGTATCCCCGAGAGGCGAAACGTGCGGGCCACGAGCGCAGGCGACGCTCCGAGCGCCGCGAGGACCCCCACGTCCCGCGTCTTTTCGGCGAGCAGGACGACGAGCGACGACACGACCGTGCCCGCGGCCACGGCCACGATGAGCGTCAGGACGATGAAGAGGAGCGTTTGCTGGACGGCGAGCGCCTCGAAGAGGTCGCGGTTCAGGACCTTCCAGTCGAGCACGGTCGCGCTTTCGCCGAGGAGCTTTCGCGCCGCGGCGACGGTCTCCGCCGATGCGGACGCCTTCACGAGCTTCATTTCCCAGACGCCCTGCCTGGCGCCCGGGGGCGCGAGCCTCTCGAAGACGACCAGCGGAACCACCACCCACCCGTCGTCCACCTCGGAGAAGCCCGTCTCGACGACCGCGGCGACCGTCACGGGCGTGCGCGCCGCCACGGCGAGCCCGGCCGCGAGCGCGGCGGACGAGGTTTCGAGGACGATCGTTCCTCCCGGGGAAGCGCCGAGCCGCTTCGCGAGGCCCGCCCCGAGAAGGACGGGCGTCACGCCCTTGGCCTCGAGCTCGCCGAACGACTTCGCGAGGCCGGGCACGGCGCCGAGGAGCCTCGTGGTCGTGAGGCCGTCGGGCAGCTCGAGCGCCTTCACGAGGGCGTCGACGCCCTCGGGAGCTCGTGACGAAAGCAGAAGCGCCGGAGCGAACGCCGTGCGGGCGACGGCGGCCACGTTCGGAAGGGCGCGCAGCGCCGAACGCTGCTCTTCCACGTTCGCGCCGGGCACGGGCATGGCGATCACTTCCGCGCTCGTCCCCGCGAGCTTCTCGGCGAGCTCGTGCCGGTAGCCCGACATGAGGCCCATCGCGACGACGAGCGAGGCCGCCCCGAGCGCGACGCCGAAGAGGGCGAGGAGCGAAACCGTCTTCGGCAGCCCGCGCCGGCTGCCGAGCAGGAACCGCTTCGCGAGGAAGGCGGGGACGTTCAGTTCTTCCACTCCTCGCGCTGCACCTTCCACGAGCCGCCCTCTTTGACCATGTGGACGATGCCGTTCGTGACGTTGCCGTCCTGTTTGCCCGTGACGGTGAGGTCGGCCTTGTCGCCCGTCTCGACGACTTTGAGGACCTGGATGTCCGTCGCAGTCATCATCTTGATCATCTTCACCATCTTCTTCGCGTCCGGATCGTCGAGGTTCTTCCCCTGCTCCACCGTGAAGAGCTTCCGGAGCGCCCCGAGGTCCTCCTTCTGCATGGCCCTGAGGAAATCCGCGTAGACCTTCGCCTGCGGGCTCTTCCGGGCGGCCGCCGTCTCGGCCGCGGTGGGCGGCACGACCTTCGGCGCGTGCGTGATGTCCGCCCGGAACGCCACGTCGAAGGCGTAGATTTCCCCGAAGAACTCCTTCTCTTTCGCGCTCCTGTAGCTCCCCTCGACGGTCTTGCCGTCAAAGACCTTCTTCGTGAACACGTCCTCGCTGGAGAGGCCGCTCGGGCTCGCCTTCTTGAAGCCGTTGTCCCGGAACGACGTGGAGATCGGCTTGCCTTCGGCGTCGAGCCTGATCTCGAAGGCGTGGAGCTTGCCCGCGTCCGCCATGCGCATGCGTTCGAACTGGTCCTCGAGAGCCTTGGCCTCGAGCGGCACGTCGCTCAGGACGACCTCGACGTCCTCCTTCTTCTCGTCGAAGAAGCCCTTCACGGCGCGCGCGTACGCGTACGAGAGCTTCGTCGTGGTGCCGTTGACGGTGAGCGTGCCCTCAGCCTTGCCTTCGGCGGCGAGGGCGCGCGGCGCCAAGGCCACGGCTCCGGCGGCGAGGACGATACCTGCGAGACACACGGGGATTCCTGTCTTCATGGGCCCTCCTGTGGAAATGAGAATCCCGTTCCTCGAAAAAAAGAGACCTCTCGAAGCGGCGTTCGAACTAGATGCGCGGGGCCGCGAGGCCGACGAACTCGTCGAAGAGCGTGTCCGAGTCGTGCGGGCCGGGGGCGGACTCCGGGTGGTACTGCACCGCGAAGACGGGCCTGTCCGTGAGCCGGAAGCCTTCGCATGTGCCGTCGTTGAGGTTCACGTGCGTGACTTCGGCGTTCTTCGGCAGCGAGTCGGCCGCCACGGCGAAGCCATGGTTCTGAGACGTGATCGCGACGTGGCCCGTCCTGAGGTTCTTCACGGGGTGGTTCGCGCCCCGGTGGCCGAACTTGAGCTTGTACGTCGTGCCCGAGATCGCGAGGCCGAGGAGCTGCTGCCCGAGGCAGATGCCGAACACCGGCCTGCCCGACTCGACGAGCCGCTTCACCGTCGCGACGCATCCCGGCAGCGCGTCGGGATCGCCCGGCCCGTTCGACAGGAAGTACCCGTCGAACCCGCCCGCGAGGAGTTCCTCGGCCGTCGCGGTCGCCGGGAAGACCTCGGGCTCGAGGCCGCGGGCGGCGAGCATCCGGAGGATGTTCGTCTTGATGCCGTAATCGACCGCGGCGACGCGCGCCTTCCGCTCGACGCCGGCGGGAAGCGGAAAGACGAAGCGCCGTGTGGTTCCGACAGTGAGGGCGAGAGCGGCGCCGGCCATCGTCGGCTGCTCCTTGACCTTCTCCACGAGCGCGCCCGCATCGGCCTCGGACGCCGCCTCCGTGGAGATCGCCCCCCGCATGACGCCGCGGGTCCGGAGGTGCCGCACGAGGGCGCGCGCGTCGAGCCCGTCGATTCCCACGACACCGCCCCGGCGAAGTCCCTCGCCGATCGCCTCCAGGCCCCGCTGGTTCGAGAAACGGTCGGGAAAGTGGCGCGCGGCAAAACCCGCGACCTGGATCCGCGAGGACTCGATGTCCACGCCATTGAGGCCGTAATTGCCGATGTGCGCGGCGGTCATGACGACGATCTGCCCGCAATAGGACGGATCGGTCAGCGTCTCCTGATAGCCCGTCAGCCCCGTGTTGAACACGACTTCGCCGAAGGTCGTTCCTCTCGCCCCGACCGCCCGCCCGGGGAAGCGCCGGCCGTCTTCGAGGACGAGGACCGCGCCCGGGCTGGCGCCGCTCATGTCGTTCTCCCGACCGCCGCGGCGATGGCGCGGACCTGATCCATCAGCTCGCCGAACATGTCGGGCGTGAGCGCCTGCGGACCATCCGAGAGCGCCTCGGCGGGCCTGTTGTGGACCTCGACCGAGATGCCGTCGGCGCCGGCGGCGACGGACGCGCGCGACATGGGCAGGACCTTCTCGCGGCGGCCCGTGCCATGCGACGGATCGACGACGATCGGCAGGTGCGAGATGCGCTCGACGGCGGGAACGACCGACAGGTCGAGTGTGTTGCGCGTGAAGTCGGTGAAGGTGCGGATGCCGCGTTCGCAGAGAATCACGCCCGGGTTGTTCTCGGCGAGAACGTATTCGGCCGCGAGCAGGAACTCTTCCAGGGTGGCCGACATGCCGCGCTTCAGGAGGATGGGCTTCCCCGTCTTCCCGGCTTTCTTCAGGAGCTCGAAGTTCTGCATGTTGCGGGCGCCGATCTGGAGGCAGTCCGCGTAATGAGCCACGATTTCGACGTGCGCGGTGTCGAGAACTTCCGTGACGACCGGAAGCCCCGTGGCCTCTCGCGCGGCCGCGAGGATCTTCAGGCCCTCCTCTCCGAGGCCCTGAAAGGCGTACGGCGAGGTGCGCGGCTTGTAGGCGCCGCCGCGCAGCACGTCCGCGCCGCGCGCCTTCACTTCCCTCGCGATCGTGAGCGTCTGCTCCAGCGACTCGACCGCGCAGGGGCCGGCGATGACCACGACGCGCGTGCCGCCCACGAGAACGCCTCCGACCGACACGATCGTGTCTTCGGGATGAAACTCGCGCGACACGAGCTTGTAGGGATGCGAGACGCTGAGGACCTCGAGGACGCCCGGCAGGGCCTCGAAGGCACCGGGTCCGACTGCCCCCTTGTTACCGGTGATGCCGACCGCCGTGCGCTGGGCGCCCGGAATCGGGTGAGCCTTGAGACCGAGGCGTTCGGCCGCCGCGACGACCCTTTCGACTTCCGCGCTCGTGGCGCTCCGGTCCATGACGATCAGCACGATTCCGCCTGCTCTTTCCGGCGACGTTTATACTTCATTCCGCCGCGACTTCCCCGTCGACGGCTCCCGGAGGTCCCGATGTCCACAGTCTCACGCACCCCCCTCCTGTCGGCGGCCGCTCTCGCCCTCGCCGTCTTCTCGGCCGTCCCGGCGGATGCGACGTACGTCATCTACACGCGGGACGGCGCGCGGATCGAGGCGCGCGAAAAGCCCGTCGTCCAGGGCCGGCGTGTCGTCTACATGACCCCCCTCGGGACGTCCCAGACGATCGCGCTCGACGAATGGGATCAGGCGCGCAGCGAAAAGGCGAACCGGGAAGGCCTCGGCGGCGCCTACGTGCTCGACGATCCGAGCGGAACCCGCGGCACCTCGACGCTGCCGAACCCCGAGGCGAAGAAGCCGTCCCTTTCGGACTACATCAAGACACACGGCCGGCAGCCGGATCCCGACCGCCCGGAGCCGCGGCTCGGAGAGCTCGTGACCGAACGGCAGACTCGCCCCCCCCGGGCGGCCAGCAGGGCCGTCGAGGCGCCGCCGGTCGTCCTCGACCCGGTCGTCAGCGATGCCTTCATGCGCGCGCTCGACGGGAGCAATGTGAAGGGCGTCAAGCTCGCGAATCTTCCGTCCGCCTTGCGCGTGCAGGCCGTGACGGACAGTGAGCAGCAGGTTTTTCTCGCGCTCATGGCCTCGGCGCGCGGCCTGAAGGAGTCCCGCGCGGCGGGCAAGCCGCTCGAGAAGGTCGAAGTTGTCCTCGCAACCGCCGGCGGCGAGTCGGCCGCGCGCTTCGACGTCACCCCCGACGACGCGGACGCGCTCCTCAACGGGCGCATCTCCCCGGCGAAGTACTTCGTGACACGCGTGATCTTCTGAGGGCCGGATGGACGCCGGCACCCTCGTCCTCGTCCATCTCGTCCAGCCCAAGGAGAAGTACTGGGGCGTCCTTCTCGCGCTCGGACCCGCGGGAATGACGTTGCGCGGCCTCGAGCTCGATCTCTTCGACGACTGGGCCCGGCAGCAGAGGCCGGGAGCCGAGGCCGAGCTGGGCGTCTCGACGCTCTTCGTGCCGCTGCACCGCATCGAGAAGCTCTTCGAAGACGCGCGCGTCGGCAGCGTCTCGAGTTATGCCGAGCGCTTCTACGAGATCGTGGGATGCGACGTGCGCGCTTTTCTCGGGCCCCGGCAGCCCGCCGGCGACGCCGGCAGCCCGAACTAGGGCTTCCCTCCCCTGAACGAGATCACGATCCCCTCACGTCGACAGCCTCACCGCCCTGACCGGGCCTCGGGCCCGGTAGCCGGCCAGACCTCGAATCCCGCGACCGCGAAATGGCGGTCGAACGTGAACGCCTTCTTCAGCGTGTGGCGGCGCATGAGGGCGAACGAGACACAATCGGTGAAGCTCACCTTCTGGTCCGCGAACTTCCGGAGCAGCTCGACGGCGGCGGACTCGTCCGCCGCGTCCGGCCGGAGAATCGTCAGCACACGCGACGCGTACAGCGCGTCGGCCCGCGCTGCCGCGAACGCGTACGTCGTCCGCCGCCCGAGAAGCGTGAGGGTCTCGTCCACGACGAAGCTGGACGTGAAGAGAGCCCCTGGCGAGCGCTCCAGACGTTTCCACGCGCGAACCGCGGCCCGGTGATATTGGTCGCCCTCGACGTACCGCGCCAGGAACGCGCCGGTGTCGACGAAGATCACGGCTCGGAGTCGTAGAGGAAACGGTCGTGCTCGCGGGCGAGGGCGCGGGGCGCGCGGGCCCGCCAGACGGCGCCGTCCGCGAACAGCGTGTCGTCGCCGCTGGTTCCCTCCAGGGCGGGCAGCGCGGCGTCCAGCGAATCGCGGACGACCACGCCGAAAGACACGCCCTGCTCCTTTGCGCGGCGGAACGCGCGTCGCCGGAGATCGGCGGGAAGCATGACGGTCGTGCGCCGCATGGACGCGCCTTGTTTCATGGCCGACATATTAACACTGCCATAACTGAGGCGGGTCAGTCCGCCTTCGCCTTCTTCTCCGAGAGCTCGAGGAGAATTCCGCCCGTCGCGGACGGGTGGACGAACGCGACGAGGCAGTCGTGAGCGCCGTCGAACGGCTCCTCGTTCACGAGCCGGACGCCCGCGGCCTTCAGGCGCCCGAGCGCGGCGCGGACGTCCGTCACCTCGACGCACAGGTGATGGATCCCCGGCCCGCGCTTCTCGATCGACTTCGCGATCGGACCGTCGGGCGACGTCGATTCGAGAAGCTCCAGGTGCGACTCCCCGACCGCCCGGAACGACGTCAGGACCTTCTGCGACGCGACCTCCTCGCGGTGCTCCTCGACGAGGCCGAGGAGGTCCCAGAACGCTCCTCCCTCGGCCAGCGATTTCACGGCGATGCCGAGGTGGGAGATACGGGAAACGAGATTTTCTGGTTTCGGAACGGGGGATTCTTTGGAAAGGAATTCCGAAAAGGGGAGTTTCTTAGAAGGTGAAGAGGGGGATTCGGCGGCGGCGGCGAAGCCACGGTCGATGCGGCCGACCAGACTGCGCGCGGCACTCAAGGGGTCTTCCATACGTGCGTTCACCCGCGCCGCGACCGCTTCGAGCGCTCCGCTGTCTCCCCTGAGGCTCTCTACCCTTCTAAGAAAATCTTCTTTGATGAGCCCCTCGATCCGCATCCTCGTTCGCTCGCTCTTCCTGCGCGCACCCTGAGGTCCATCCAGGAACTTCCGGTGCTCCTCCAGCTTTCCGATCAGCTCGTCGATGCCGGTGCCCGTCGTGGCGACCGTCTTCAGGATCGGAGGGACCCACGCGCCGTGCTCCCCGAGCTCGAGCATCTGGAGGATCTCCTGCACGACGCGGTCGGCGCCGTCGCGGTCCGCCTTGTTCACGACGAAGAGGTCCGCGACCTCCATGAGGCCCGCCTTGATGGCCTGGATGTCGTCGCCCATCCCCGGCGTCAGGACGACGACGCAGGACTCGGCGAGGCGGAAGACCTCCACCTCGTCCTGGCCCACGCCGACCGTCTCCACGAGGATGTCGTCGTAGCCGGCGGCATCGAGCACGTCCACGGCGTCGGCCGTCGCGCGCGCGAGGCCCCCGAGGTTCCCGCGCGTCGCCATCGACCGGATGAGCACCCCGGGATCCGTGTAGAGATCCTGCATCCGGATGCGGTCGCCGAGAATCGCTCCTCCCGAGAACGGCGACGAGGGATCCACGGCGACGATACCGACCCTTCGCCCGGCCGCCCGGGCCTTCCGCGCGAGCGCGGCCGTGAGCGTCGACTTGCCCGCTCCCGGCGATCCGGTGAGACCCGTGACGCGGGCGCGGCCGGTCTTCGAGAAGAGTGCGGTGAGGAGCTCGGGAAAGCGGGCGTCGCCGCTCTCGGCCCACGAAATGGCACGCGCGACGTCGGGAACGCGGCGCTGGAGCACCCCCTCGGCGAGGCCGGCGGCGGTAGCGGGAATCGGCATCCGGCCCGAGTGTAGACGAGCCGCGGGCCTAGAATGGCGACCCCTTGTCCACTTCCGGCGCCCCGCCCGACCTCGTGCCGGTCCTGTCCGAGATCGCCCGCGTCGCGGGCGAGACGCTGGACCTTCCGGAGGTCTTCCATCGGATCGCGACGGCGGCCGGCCGCGTCCTCACGTTCGACGCGATGACCGTCACGCTCACCGACGAGGGCGACGGCCTCGCCCTCTACTCGATCGGGGGCGCGGAGATCAGCGACGAAGCGCGCCGCGCGTATGCGCGGATGGTGCCCCGCACCGAGTACTCGACCGGCCTGTGGGAGATCCTCATCAAGGGCGGCGTCATCGACGACGTCGCCACCGCGTGCGACCCGACGTTCCCGCGCGACCGGAGGCTGCTCGACTCCGGCGTCCGCGCCATGCTGCGCGCGCCGCTCCACGCCGGCGCGCGGACGATCGGCAACCTCTCGCTCCTCAGCCTGAAGCCGCGCGCCTTCTGCGGCGACGACCTGGCGCTCCTGACGCCGATCGCGGACGTCGTCGCGATGGCCGTCGCGCACGCGCGCCTCGCGGCGGACGAGAAGGCCCGGCGCCGGAAGTACGAAAGCCTGCAGGCCCTCTCTCCCGCGCTCGCGAAGGCCCTCGACGTGCGGGACGTCTTCGAGCGCATCTCGGAGATCGCGCGGCCGGTCGTCCCGCACGACCGGATGGCGCTCGGCCTCCTCACCGAGGATCGCGCGGCGGTGCGCGTCTACGCCGTCTCGGGGGGCGATTTCCCGGACGTGGCCGAGCCGATCCGGCTGACCCGCGCCGAACAGGCGCGCGAGAACTGGGCGACGGAGATCGTTCGGGACGTCTCCGCCGAAATCGACAAGGACTCCGACAGATGCCGGCATCTCTCCGCCGACGGCGTGCGTTCCCTCCTCCGCGTCCCCATCTTCTTCGAAGGCCACTGGCAGTTCGCGGGCGGCCTCCTCTTTCTCTCGCGCAAGCCGAACACGTACAGCGAAGACGACGTTCCGTTCGCCCAGCACGTCGCGGACCAGGTCGCTCTCGCGCTTTCGCACGAGCGGCTCGCGGGCGAGGCGCGCCGCGCCGCCGAGGCGCGGGCAGAGGCCGAGAGCCTCGAGAGGCGCGTGGCGGCGCTTTCCGAAGAGCTCGCCTCGCGGGCCGGCTTCGGACGGATCGTGGGAACCTCGAAGTGCTGGCGCGACGTTCTCGTTCAGGCCGCCAAGGTCGCGCCCACGGAGACCACCGTTCTCCTCACGGGCGAATCGGGAACCGGGAAGGAAGTCGTCGCGCGCGCGATTCACCGGAGCTCGGCGCGGGCGGCGGGCGCGTTCATCGCGCTCAACTGCGCGGCCCTGCCCGACCAGCTTCTCGAATCCGAGCTGTTCGGATACGAGAAGGGCGCCTTCACGGGCGCGACGGCCGCGAAGGCCGGCCGCATCGAGCAGGCCGCGGGAGGCACTCTCTTCCTCGACGAGGCGGGCGAGATGAGCCCGGCCGTGCAGGCGAAGCTCCTCCGGGTCCTGGAAGAGCGCGAGTTTCAGAGGCTGGGCGGGACGAAGGTGCTCAGGACCGACGCGCGCATCGTGGCGGCCACGAACCGCGACCTCGCCCGCGCGATCGAGAAGGGCGAGTTCCGGGAAGACCTCTTTTACCGCCTCTCCGTGTTCGGGATCCATCTTCCGCCGCTGCGCGAGCGCCCCGAGGACATCCTGCCCCTCACCGAGATGTTCCTCGCCGAGCTCGGCCCGGCGGTCGGCCGTTCCGTGCCCGGGGTCTCGCGCGAGGCGAAGGACCTTCTCCTCTCCTATCCGTGGCCCGGCAACGTCCGCGAGCTCAGGAATGCGCTCGAGCGCGCCGCCATTCTCTCCGACGGCGGCCTCATCACGGCCGCCGATCTCCCCATCGGTGTCACCCGTCAGGATCCGCCGGCGACGCGCTCCGCCCCGCGCGCCGCAGCCGCCGGGACCGCCTCGACGAATCCGTTCCTGCCGCCCGCAGGCGTGGACCTCGAGTCGCTCGAGCGCGACTACGTGAAGGAGGCGCTCAGAAAGGCCCGCTTCAACAAGAGCCGCGCCGCGAAGCTGCTGGGCCTCACGCGGGCCCAGCTCTACTCGCGCATCGAGAAGTACGGGCTGGAGCGCGAGGGGGGTCCGGGGGGAGATTAGGAATCTCCCCCCGGATGCAGGTCATTTACCGAAACGGTACGCCGTGAACTGGGCGTCCATCCGGGCGTCCTGGCCCGCGGTGAACTCGAACATGCACGCGTCGTCGGTGTAGTCCATGAAGTTCGTGATCGGGTCTTGCCCCGGTTTGTTCGGGCAGGAGTCGCGCCCGTTCGGGCAGCCGAACGCCGGGGACTTCTCCGCCGCCGTGTCGTTCACGTAGTCGCCCTTGCCGTTACAGCCGCCCTGGAACGTGTGGTAGAGGCCCATCCAGTGGCCGACCTCGTGCGTCGCGGTGTCGCCGAGGTTGTACGGCGCGGCCGAGCCGCCGGGGAGCGAGGAATAGAGAACGACGACGCCGTCGTTGAGCGGACTGCGCTTGTAGTCCGATGGGAACGTCGCCCATCCGAGCAGGTTCTGTCCGATGTTTGCCGTGTAGATGTTCAGGTCGTCGGCCGTGCCTCGCCGCAGAGCCGCCTTCGCGTTCCGTTCCGCCATGGAGCCGGGCGTCATCGTGTACCACGTCGCGTTCGTCGTCCGGTCGGTCGACACGACATTGAAGTGCCAACCCGAGGCCGTATAGGCGGCGTTCAACACCGAGATCTGCGCGGCGACCTGGGAGTCCGGTACGTCGCCGTTCGCGATGCCTGAGCCCTTGTTGATGACGTGAACGTACACGTTCACGGTCCCGCCCGTGACGAGCGCCCAACGGCCGCCCCTCTCGGTGAGAAGGCTCTGGACCTCCTCTTCGATCAGGAGCGCCTCCTCCTCGTCCACGGGCCGCGTGCTGCACCGGCCGCCGCTTTCGATGAACTCCTTCTGGCTCACCCAGCTCTGCCCCTCGAGGATGAAGGGCGCGGCGGTAGACGGGTCGCGCTCCGGGTCGAGGGCGGCGACGACGGGCCGGTCGCGCTCGGGGCCGGCGGCGGCGGCGGTGAGGGGAAGGGCGACGAGGATCGTCGCGAGGACGCGCAGGGGCGCACGACTCATGAAGTACCTCCTGAGAATTGTTCTCAGAAGGTTACCCGGCGCATTCGCCTTTTCGCAACCGGAATTTGCGCGGGACCGGAAGGAGCCGCCTGGGAGCGGATTCCTACGCCCGGGCGTCGGACGCCGACTTTTTCATGACGGCGCTGATGCGGTCGAACGCGGCGCGCCAGGCTTCGGCCATCTCGGGCGTGAAGTCGGGGCCGAGACGCTGCGCGAACATGCAGAGGAGCGCCTCGCGGAACGTGTCGAAGTGGATGTCCTTGGCGCCGTACAGCACATGGCGGCGCCCAAGCTCCTGGAGCGACGCGTCCACGTCGGCATCGGCATCCAGGCCCTTCAGCGCGAGGCCGAGCGCCACCACGAACATCGCTCCCTGATTCTCGACATCCGTGGAGAAGAGCGGGCGGAGGGACGGGTCCAACGCGAACAGCGTCTCGTAGAAATCCTGTCCCGCGCCTCGCGGAAGCGGCCGAAGGCGATCGAAACTCTTCCGGACGAGGGCGATCTGTTCCCGGGTCATACCGTCACCTCACGAGCGTTCGGGCCGCGGTTCCCATGCAAGAGGTTCCAACACACCCCAGAAGATACATCCCACAGGCGCTCCTCGACCCGGTCAACCCGCACTAAGCGCCCGAATAGTACGTTTGAATCATGGTCGACGAGAAGCAGGAGATCGCTTTTTCGGGAAAACTCCCGGCGGCAAGGACGCCCGAGGGACTCCGTCGCGCGCGCGTTTCTCCGATCCGGAGCACCCAGGGGTCGGTTTCTCCCCATCGGCGGCCGGTGCGGTCTGGAATCTACTTTGCGTCGCAAAGTACACATGCGATTCCCCCTCCTCGCCCGCTCTTTCGTCGTCCTGTCCCTCGTCGTCCTCCTCCTCGTGCCGCTGCAGATGATCCGCGGCGTCATCGACGAGCGCGCCGCCCGCCGCACGGCCGCCATCGCGGAGGTGGCTTCGACGTGGGCCACCGCCCAGACTCTCGTCGGACCCGTCGTCGTCGTGCCGTTCCGCGTCGAGCGGAAGGAATCCTGGGTCGATCCCGCCGCGTCGCCCGGGTCTCCCCACGGTGGCCTCGTCCGCGAGCGCACGCGCGTGGGCGTCGAGCAGGCGACGTTTCTCCCGGACACTCTGAGAATCGAAGGGCGGCTCGTGCCGGAACGCCGCTGGCGCGGCATCTTCGAGGTCGTGGTCTACCGCACCGAGCTCGCCGTGAGCGGGACGATACCGGCCCCCGATCTCGGCCCGCTCGGAGTTCCGCCCGAGGACGTCCACTGGAAGGACGCGTTTCTCTCCGTGGGCCTTTCGGACACGCGCGGCATTCGCGAGGAGGTGCGGCTCCTCTGGGATGGGGCGCCCGCGGCCTTTCGGCCCGGACCGGGCGCCGCGTGTCTCGCGCCGTCCGGCATCCACGCACCGCTTCCCGGACTCCAGGCGTCCGGCGCCCTTTCGCACAGATTCGCATTCACCGTGAGCCTCCAGGGCACCGAGGCGCTCGCCGTGACTCCGCTCGGAGCCTCGACGGAGGCGGTGCTCAGGTCGCCGTGGCCCTCCCCGAGCTTCTTCGGGGCGTTTCTTCCCGATCGGCGGACCGTGACCGCGGAGGGCTTCGACGCCGGGTGGAAGGTGTCCTCGTTCGGACGCAGCTATCCGCAGCGCTGGCGCGGCGACCGCGGCGCTCCGGGTGACGCCGTGGCGAAGTCCGCGTTCGGGGTGCGCCTCTTCCTTCCAGCCGACGCGTACCAGCAGGCGACGCGGGCGCTGAAGTACGCGATCCTCTGCGTGGGGCTCACGTTTCTCGCCTTTGCCCTCTTCGAGACGTTCGGCGGCCTGCGCCTCCACCCTCTCCAGTATCTCTTCGTCGGCTTCGCGCTCGTCCTCTTCTACCTGCTCCTCGTCTCCCTCTCCGAGCACGTCGGATTCGGCGTGGCCTATCTCGCCGGGGCGTCTGCGACGACGAGTCTCGTGAGCGCTTACTGCGCCTGGGTGCTCGTCGTGAAGGCGCGGGCGGTCGTCATGGCGGGAGCGCTCGCGGCGCTCTACGGCTACCTCTTCGTCCTCCTTCGGCTCGAGGACTACGCCCTCCTCCTCGGGTCCGTCGCGCTCTTCGCCCTGCTTGCCGCCCTCATGCTCGCGACGCGCCGGGTGGACTGGTGGTCCGTGGGCGGCCCGGCGCGCCCGCCCCGCAGCTTCCCGCCTCCGAAACCTGCGACATCGCCATGACGAGAGTCCGAAGAGGGTTCGAGGCCCGCAGGGAGCGCGTAGACGGCCTGCAGGACGATCTTTGTCTCGGGCGGCGGTTTCAGACGGTCGCGGCCCGACCTCCTCGCGGCCGGCGTTTCCATGCGACATAGGGCCTTGCGAGCGCGCGCAGCGCGGCGAGCTTCGTTTCGTAAAGGCGCGTCCCGAGAGTCTGCGGAACGAGCTCGGCGGCCTCCTCGGGCTGGACGACGAGCGAGACCTGGATCCCGGGGAGGATCCCGACCGGAAGGCCCACGCGGGTAACCGCCCGCCAGAGATACGCGAAGACTTCCTTCATCTCGTCCGGCTTCGGCGGGTCGATGTGCTCCATCGCGCTCCCGAGCGTGGGCCGGAAGATGCACACGGTCGGGAACGCGCCCGCGTTGACGATCCTGTCGATGGCGCGCTTCGTCGCGTCGATCGGCTCGGGGCCCGCGATGATCTCGCCCGAGACCTTGCCGGGCCCGAGCTTCTTCGCCGTGTACTCCATCGCCTCGAAGAATGCCGGCTGGCCGACCGTCAGAGCCTTGCCGGGGCAGAGGCTCGCGAAGACCTCAGGGTCCTCGAACTCGTAGCAGAAGGAGAAGTGGTCCGTCCCGGCCGCGATGAGGTCGTCGTACTCCTTGAACTTACGGCGCGGGACGGGCACGGCCTGGACGCCGATGAAGCCACCGACCTCGGCGCGGATCGCCTTGACGAATGGCTCGCACTGCCTCAGGCCGTGGAGCGACTCGAGCTTGTCGACGTCCTCGAAGTGGTAGCCCGTGTTCAGGTGCGTGAAGATCGAGCCGGAATGGTCGCGCGCGGCCTTCGCGACCTCGATGACGTCCTCGACCAGCTTGCGCGACTCCTCCGCCTCGCCCACGTTGCGGCCCGTCGTGCAGAACGCGCAGGCGGGTGAGGCGGGCAGGTTCCAGTAGAGGCACGCGTTCGAGACGTAGATCCCGAGGTACGTCCCCTGCAGGACGCCGACGCGGCTCATCTCCGTGCCGGACGTCGTCTTCCACGAGTACCACCCTGGCTCCTTGGGAACCTCGACGGGATAGTGGTCGCCCGTTCGCGTGTCGGAAACCGCGTAGCCGCTCCCGCTCTTGACGAGGAGGAAGGGCGACTTCGCCGCGAACGGCTCGACGACCGGGACGTTGATCCAGATCTTCTTTTTCGGGGACGGCAGGACGAGCTCGAGGCCCGAGCCGAGACCGGCGCGCGTGCGCGAGATGCGGCGCCCGTCCTCGTCCACGCGGCAGGACTCGTCGACGCGCATTCCGAGACAGAAGAGCTCGATCTCGAGCTCGACGGGCTTGAGCATGGGCCTCTTCCTATCCCTTCAGCCGCTTGCGGCGCGGGAGGAGGTCGTTCACCTCGCGCAACGCGAGGTCGAAGCCCTTCTCGATACCCGCGGGCTCCTCGCCCCGCCGGACCTTCATCGTGTACTCGTCCCGCAGGCGTTGGAGCTTGTGGCCCAGCGCCCACAGGATCGTCTCGACGGCCTTCTGCTCGTCCTCGGATCGTCCCTTCGACATGGGACGGATTCTGACCCAAGATCGCCCCGCATGCCCGTCCTCGTCGTCCTCGTCAGGACCCACAACCCGGGCAACATCGGCGCGGCGGCGCGCGCGGCGAAGAATTTCGGAGCGGAGATTTCTTTGCTCGGACCGCGCACCGATCCGGCGCACCCCGATGCGATCTCTTTCGCGTCGGGCGCCGAAGATTTTCTTAGAAGGGTGAAGACCCTCGCGAACTGGGATGATGTCGTCGCGCGAGGCGACGACGTGATCGCCCTGTCGTCGTTGCGCGGGCGCGTCTCGCGCGGCTTGCCGCCTCCCACCTCATTCGAAGAAATCTCCTCTTTCCTCCTCGCCCGCCGCCGCGTGGCGCTCGTGTTCGGACCGGAGCGCGGGGGACTCACGACGGAAGAGCTGAGAATGTGCGACGCGCGCCTCCGCATCGAGACCAGCGCCGGATTTCCGACGCTGAACGTCGCCCAGTCCGTCGCAATCTCTCTCTCGAATCTCTTCCCATTCGAAGAATCCCCGCGCCGAAGGCGCGGAACACCGAAACCCGAAGAGCAGACGGCAGCCTCGAAGGAGGTCCGGCGTCTCCTCCTCTCTTTCAAAGAAGTCCTCTCTTCGGCCGGCTACCCGGGCCGCGGCCACTCTCGCGAAGTGCTGGGAGAGATCGAGTCATTCCTGCGCCGCGGAAAACCCACCGCCCGCGAGGTCACGCTCCTCCTCGGGGCGCTCGCGGCTCTTCGGCGCGGGCTCGGCGTCAGCCCTTCGAAGCCTCGAGCCTGAACTGCAATGCACCCGACGGGCAGCTCCTCTCTCATCAGGCCCTCGCGCGCGAAGGTGATGCGTGACTCGGCGCACCGTTTCTCGCGCATGGCGCCTGCAGACCGCTCTTCGGCGCGCCCGGGCCATGCGGGGGCGTTGCGCGCGCCCGCCACATGAGCGATGTTTACCGACGAGATTCGAAACGTCACGAAAGGAGCTCTGCAATGAAGAAAACACTCACGGTACTCGCCATTCTCGCCCTCACCGGAGGCGGCGCTCTCGCGGCCGACAAGATCCTCAAAGGCGACCAGTTCGCCGTCGCGGGCGTCAACTTCCTGCAACCCTTCAAAACGCCGTCCGGGCAGGTGCTCAAGGCCGGAATCTACGACCTCAAGGTCGTCAGCGATGGAACCGAGGGCGTCCTGATCGGGCTTCTCAGGGACGGAAAGCAGGTCGGTCAGCTCCGGGGAATCGTCAAGGCACTCCCCGTCGATCAGGGTGTCAGGAGACAGCCTGCCGGAGGCCCGGGAGGGGCTCTCCCGGTCGATCAGGGCGTGAAGCTCCAGCCGGGAGTCGCCGCCGGGCCGGGTCACC
>JAMQPJ010000203.1 GCA_023717585.1 Thermoanaerobaculia bacterium | reverse complement strand
GCCCGCTTCCTCGGCCGCGGGCGGGGGCCGGACGATCCCCAGGCGCTCGACGGACGCGCCCTCTCGGGCACGACGGGCGCCGTCCTCGATCCGATTCTGAGCCTGAGGACGCGCGTGCGCCTCGCGCCGGGCAGCAGCGCGCGCCTCTGTTTCGCGACGGGGATCGCCGGGGACGAGGACCGCGCGCGCGCCCTCTCTCAGAAGTACCACGATACGGGCGCCGCCGCGCGCGCATTTCATCTCGCGCACACCCACACGCAGGTCGCGCGCGGACACCTCGGCATTCAGGCGGACGAGGCCCAGCTCTTCGACCGCCTCGGGTCGCGCGTCTTCTTCTCCGACGCGTCCCTGCGCGAGCAGGGGGACGTCCTTTCGAGGAGCACGCTCGGACAGGCCGGTCTCTACGGCCACGGAATCTCGGGCGACCTCCCGATCGTCCTCGTCCGCGTCGTCGAGTCCGACGACCTGCCCCTCGTCTTTCAGGTCCTGAAGGCGCAGGAGTACTGGCGTCTCGTCGGACTGAAGGCCGACCTCGTCGTCCTGAACGAGCACCCCGTGAGCTACCTCGACCAGATGCACGAGCAGCTCACGGCGCTCGTCGACGGCGGATCGTGGTCGTCGTGGAAGGGGCGGCCCGGCGGGGTCTTCCTCCTGCGCGGCGACGGGATGCCCGAGGCCGAACGCATCCTCCTCCTGACGGTCGCGCGCGCGGTCCTTTCCGGGGAGCGGGGCGAGCTCGCGGGGCAGCTCGATCGACGCGGCCCGGAGCCCCCGCGCCCGCTCGAGACGCCCCTCGTCGACGACGGCGACGGAGACGACGGGCAGCCCGTCCCGCCGCTCCTCCTGGGAAACGGACTCGGGGGGTTCTCGCCGGACGGCAAGGAGTACGTGGTCGTGCTCTCGGGCAACGCCGAGACGCCGCTTCCGTGGGCGAACGTCATCGCGAATCCGCGCTTCGGCACGATCGTCACGACGTCGGGAGCCTCGACGACGTGGTCGGAGAACAGCCGGGAAAACCGGCTCACGCCGTTCGCGAACGACCCGGTGTCGGACCCGACCGCCGAGGCGATCTTCATCCGCGACGAGGAGACAGGCCGCATCCGGGGCGCGACACCGGCCCCCCTGAGGCGCACGCCGCGATCCCCGCGCTGGATCGTGCGGCACGCGGCCGGCGTGACGCGCTTCCAGCGCGCGGCGGACGGCCTCGAGCAGGAGCTCGCCGTCTTCGTCGCGAAGGACGATCCCGTGAAGCTCTCGGTCCTCACCCTCACGAACCACGGCCCGAAACCGCGCCGGCTGACGCTCCTCAGCTACGCGGAATGGAGTCTCGGCCCCCCAAGGGCGGGAGAGTCGCGCTTCGTCGTGAGCGAGCGAGACGACGAGACCGGCGCCCTGCTTGCGCGGAATCCCTACAACGCGGACTTCGCGGGCCGCGTCGCTTTCGCGGCGTCGAGCGAGCCGGTCGTCTCGGCGACGGGCGACCGGCTCGAGGTTCTCGGCCGCAACGGATCCCTCTCGCGCGCGGGCGCGCTCCGCCGGTTGCCTCTCGGGGGAAATTTCGGGGCCGGCCTCGATCCCTGCGCCGCGATGCACGTCTCGATCGCGCTCCAGCCCGCGGAGACGCGGCGGGTCGTCTTCGTCCTCGGGCAGGCGCCGGATCTCGCCGCGGCCCGGTCTCTCGCGCGGCGGCACGCGAGCTCGGAATCGGCCGCCCGCGAGCTGAAGCAGGTGGAGGAATTCTGGGACGAGACGCTCTCCGCGATCGCCGTGAAGACGCCGGACGATTCCTTCGACCTCATCATGAATCGCTGGCTCCTCTATCAGGACCTCTCGGCCCGGGTCTTCGCGCGAAGCGGCTACTACCAGTCGAGCGGGGCCTACGGTTTCCGGGATCAGCTGCAGGACGTTGTCGCGCTGACGTGGTCGCGCCCGGAGCTGGCCCGCGAGCACCTCCTGCGAGCGGCGGGCCGGCAGTACGTCGAGGGCGACGTCCAGCACTGGTGGAATCCGCCCTCGGGCCGCGGGGTCCGGACGCGCTGCTCGGACGACCTGCTCTGGCTGCCCTGGGCCGCCGCCCGCTACGCGGCGGAGACGGGCGACTCCGGCGCCTTCGACGAGGTCGTGCCGTTCCTGGCCGCTCCCGCCGTGGCGCCCGGAGAGGCCGAATCCTTCGGGCTGCCTTCCACGTCCTCCGAGGCGGGGTCTCTCTACGAGCATTGCGTGCGCGCGATCGAACGCGGCCTCACCCAGGGGCCGCACGGACTCCCGCTCATCGGCTCCTGCGACTGGAACGACGGCTACAACCGCGTCGGGAAGGAGGGGCGCGGGGAGAGCGTGTTCGTCGGGTGGCTTCTCCACGTGGTGCTCTCGGATTTCGCGCCGATCGCCGAGGCCCGCGGAGACGCGGCGCGGGCGGCCCGGTACCGGAAGGAAAGGGAGCGGCTCGCGGCGATGCTCGAGCTCGCCTGGGACGGAGACTGGTACCGGCGCGCGTACTTCGACGACGGGACGCCGCTCGGCTCCGCGCAGAACGACGAAGGGCGGATCGACTCCGTCGCCCAGACGTGGGCCGTCCTCTCGGGCGCCGCGCCGCGGGACCGCGCCGAGCGCGCGATGGATGCCGTGCGGGCGCATCTCGTGCGTCGCGCGTCGCGCGTCATCCTGCTCCTGACGCCTCCGTTCGATCGCACCGCCCTCGACCCGGGCTACATCAAGGGCTATGTGCCGGGCATCCGGGAGAACGGCGGGCAGTACACGCACGCGGCGGAATGGGTGGTCCTCGCCCTCACCCGGCTCGGGTACGGAGCCGAGGCCGTCGAGGCGTTCCACATGCTCAATCCGATCAACCACACGCGAACGTCTGCCGAGCTCGACAGGTACAAGACGGAACCCTACGTGCTCGCCGGCGACGTCTACGACCATCCGCAGCATCGCGGGCGCGGCGGCTGGACGTGGTACACGGGAGCCGCCGGCTGGATGTATCGCGTCGGGCTGGAGGGCATCCTCGGCCTGACGCCGAAGGGGAGCACGTTCTCGGTGAACCCGTGCGTGCCGGGCACGTGGCGGGGATTCTCGATCTCGTGGCGATTCGGCTCCGCCCGATACGAGATCGCGGTCGAGAACCCGGAGGGCCGGAGCGGCGGGGTCGCGGGAGCGGAATGCGACGGCGTGCCCGTCGATCCCGCGTCGATCCCGCTTCGTGACGACGGCCGCGTCCACCGGGTCGCGATTCGACTGGGGGCGAGAGACGGGAGGCCGGCAGCCCCCGGGTCCGATCAACACCGTCGCCGCACGCTCGCGCGTTAGGACGGGCGAGCAACCCCCGGCTCAACCGTCATCTTCCGGAGGGACTCGGGGCCGGCCCTCCCGCAATGGAAAGCGCCCGCTCGAGGTTGGCGCGGGCATACGCGTAGCCCGGGTCGAGGCGCAGGGCTTCGCGGAAGTGCTCGATCGCTTCCGTCACCCGTCCGCGCTGCATGAGAGCGGCGCCGAGTCCGTTGTGCGCGACGTGGCTCCCGGACGCGCCGAGGCGCAGCGCTTCTTCGTACGAGGCGATCGCCTCGTCGATCCGCCCCGATTTCGTGCTCACGGTCGCCAGGTTGACGAGCACGGTCGTGTCCAGGGGGGCGATGCGGAGCGCCGCGCGCAGGTGGCCCGTCGCCGCGTCGAGACGGCCGCCCTGCTCCTCGATGCGCGCGAGGTTCAGCAGCGCAGGCACGTTTTCGGGCCTGAGGCTCAGCGATTTCTCGAAGTGGGGAACGGCCTCGGCTGCGCGCCCCTTCTCCATCAGCCAGTTTCCGTAGTTCGTTTCACACATGAAGCAGGAGGGGCTTCTTTCGAGCGTGTCCCGCCAGAGCGTCTCCTCGTTCCGGTAGCTGTGGCTCTGCGCGTGCGCCTGCAACGCGAGGACGCCGAGCGCGGCGAGGGCGAGCGCCGCGGCGATCCTGCGGGGCACGATTCCGAGCGGGGCGATCGCCGACGCCGCCCCGCACCCGATGCACGCGGCGAAGACGGCGACGGCCTGATAGGCGAAGTGGTCCGCGACCCACGAATAGCGCATCGCGTAGACGTTGAAGAACCCCATCGCGGGAACGAGCACGCCGAGAAAGAGGAGCAGGCCGGCGAGGGGCCCGCGCCCGACGCGGCGCCGGAGGAGCCACGCGGCCGCGACGAGCCCGAGGACGCACGCCGCCCCGAGCCACTGACGAAGATCGTGGGGGTCGACGGTCCAGCGCTCGTAGATGAAGGCGAGCTTTGCGGGAAAGAAGAGCTTTCCGGCGTAAAACAGGCTGGTCTGGCCGGCGAGGAGCACGCGCCCGGCCATCCCGATTTCCCACTCTTTTCCCGCCGCCTGCACCATCGTCCGCTCGAGCCAGGCGGTCTGAAGCGCCAGAAGGGCGCCGATCGTGAAGAGGGGGAGGAGCGGCCGCACGTCGCGGGGGACCACGCGCCCCTGTCGCCACCAGACGAGAACGAGGAGCACGGCGGGGACCACGCAGGCCGTCGTCTTTGCGAAGAGGGCCAGGGTCAAACAGGCGAGGGAGAGGGCATGGAAAACCGTCGGCGTCCGCCACCACGGCTCGACCGTGCCGGCCGCGCGCCGCTTTTTCTTCCTCTCGATCACCCGCTCGTTCTTCCGTTCGCCGGCTTTCGCGTGCGCCTCGAGGTACGAATACCACGCGTGGATCGAAAGGAGCGAGAGGAGGAGCGAGAGCGTGTTCTTGCGCTCGGTGATCCATGCTACGGACTCGACGCCCAGAGGGTGCAGCGCGAACAGGGCGGCCGCGAACCACGCGCCCGGCAGGCGGAGGCGGACGAGGAGCCCCCACAGGAGCAAGGCCGATCCGGCATGAAGGAGGACGTTGACGAGGTGATAGCCGAACGGCTGCAGTGACCAGAGACGCTTCTCCACCCAGAACGAGGAGAAGACCATCGGGTAGTACTGCTCGTTGGCCCTCGGCTCGGTCCAGATGAGCCGCAGCCCTTCGATCCCGTCGAGAGTCCGGTTCTCCGTGAGGTAGGTGTCGTCGTTCCAAACGAAGCCGGCCTGGAGGGCGGGCAGGTACGCGGCGACGACCGCCGCCACGAGGACAGGACCGAGCAGCCACTTCGCCCGCATGCGCGGACGATAAGCCAGCGGCCGGACCGCGCGGGCGATCCGGCTCCGTCAGGCGTTTCCCGGGCGAAGGGCGCTACGTCGTCAGGTGCAGGTCGATCAGGTCGTTCTGGTGGAGAGCGCCGATCCGGGGCGCGAAGAGCCCGATGACGAACAGGACGAGCGCGCCGCCCGCGATGGCCGAAAGAGCGAGAAGCGGCATGAGGCGCGCCTCGCGGAGCTGAGGGGCGTTGTTCATGCGCACGGTGGCCTCGAGGACGACCAGGGGCCCCGCGTCCCGGGCGAGGGTGAGACGCCTCTCGGCGATCGCCTTTTCGAGCGGGATGTCGCCGACGAGAACCTGCAGACGATCGGCCGTCGTCGCGAGCGGCAGGGCGAGATGAGCCGGCGTCCAGGTCGTGTCCAGCGGCTTGCCTTCGACTAGTAGGAAGCCGGCAACCGAGAGCGCGAGCACCACGCCGCCTCCGAGGACGGCGAACAGGCGGAAGTGACCTTTTTGCATGCAGACCTCGCTTTTCCGCGGCCTCCAGCGGCCGCCCGGATCGGGATCCCTGAAGATGGTTAGGACCAGCCTCGAGATCCGGTCAAGGGGTGCATTTGCATCGGGTCTAAACTGCGCCGGCATGCGACCCGCTCCCGAGAACGCGCAGCGGATATACCTTCGCAGCGGCTACGACGGCGATCCCCTCTCGTTTTCCGTCCGGTGGTTCGTCCCGGCCGGATTCGAGGCCGGGGGAAAGTCCGAAGTCGAGAGCACCGCCTCCGGCAAGGCCGAGCTGGCGTCCTGTCTCGCGCTCCTGGGCGTGGCGGCCATCGCCGTGATGGTGGGAGACGTCATGGACGGGACGCCCGTGTTCGATTACAAGAACTGCACGCCGGCGGACGCCGCCGAGCACGTTTGCCGGGAGGGCCAGCGGGCGCGGACGATCGCGTACTCTCAGACCGTGTACGTCGAGACGACCCCCGAAGAGCTCTACCGGCGTCTCCGACTCTGGGAGAGCGCGCGCCGCAGGTGGGGACGATGAAGGAACCCTCCGTCCGCATCACGACGCGCTCGCACTTTTCCGCGGCTCACCGGCTGCACAACGACTCCCAGGGCCCCGAGTGGAACCGGCGCGTGTTCGACAAGTGCAACAACCCGCACGGCCACGGCCACACGTACGGACTCGACGTCACCGTGGAGGGGCCGGTCGACCCGGTCACGGGCTGGGTCATG
>JAMQPJ010000189.1 GCA_023717585.1 Thermoanaerobaculia bacterium | reverse complement strand
TTGGGCCGCGACCGGTCCGACGCGGTCCGCCGCCCCCGGTGCCGCCGAAGGACGACGTTCCGAAATCAGGCGCGGCCTTTCCGTTCCTGCGCGTGGCGGCGGTCACGCTCGTGATCTTCGGAATCGCGTGGGCGATCCACTCCGCCCGAGACGTGAAATGGAGCGCGCCCCTGGAACCCGAGGACGCGCGCCTCGCGGAAAGCAGGGCGCGCGGCATCAACAGCCTTCTGAAACGCGACACGCCCGCGCCCACGAACGCGGCGGCTTCGGCGGCCGCAAGAGCCTCACCCGAACCGTCGCCGAATCCCCCGACGCAGCCGAGCCTCTCCCCGGCGAATCCGGTGCGTCCTGCAGAAAACGCGCTGACCACCGCGCTCAGGTCGGTCGTTTCGATCACGGGCGAGGTCCGGATCGGCGGCCGCACACAGGATGTCGTCGGCTCGGGCTTTTTCGTGACGAACACGGGGATGATTCTCACGAATGCGCACGTCATCGAGCCCGGTGTCGTCTACTCGGGCCGGACCCACGACGGCCGGCGGCTGAACCTCACGGACCGCGAGCGTTCCCGCGAGATGGACCTCGGCCTGTTCGCGGCGATCGGGGAAGGGCCCTTTCCGGCCCTGCCGTTCGGGAGCGCGAAGGGAATGAACTACGGGGACCAGGTCTGGGCGATCGGGTCGCCGCTCGCGAAGGAGCTCGGGTTCTCCGTCACGCGCGGCGTCGTCAGCAGCCCCTTGCGGCTCTTTTCGGGGCGCGCGTTCCTCCAGCACGACGCCGCGATCAACCCCGGCAACAGTGGCGGACCTCTCGTGGATTCGGCAGGAAGACTCGTCGGTGTCAACACCTGGAAAATCGTCGGAGACACGCAGGGGCTCGGGTTCGCGATCCCCGTCGAGGTCGTGGAGGAGGTCCTGAAAACCTGGAAGATCAGGCCATGAGGGTGCGGGTCGAGGCGTGGCGACCCTGAAGACAAGAAGGGCACGAAGAGGCTCCGGGGCCTCCCGTCCGCTAGAATCCGCGCTCCGCCGCGCCTTTTGCGCCGCGCCCCCCTCATGACCGACCCCTCGCGCATCCGCAACTTCTCGATCGTCGCCCACATCGACCACGGGAAGACGACCCTCTCCGACCGGATCCTCGAGATCACGGGCGCGCTGACCGCCCGCGAGATGACCGAACAGGTCCTGGACGACAACCCGATCGAGAAGGAGCGCGGAATCACGATCAAGGCGCGGTCCGTCACGCTCAAGTACCGGGCGGAGGACGGTGAGGACTACGTCCTGAACCTCATCGACACGCCCGGGCACGTCGACTTCACGTACGAGGTCTCGCGCTCCCTGGCCGCGTGCGAGGGGGCCGTCCTCGTCGTGGACGCGACGCAGGGCGTCGAGGCCCAGACGCTCGCGAACGCGTACCTCGCGATCCACAACGACCTCACGATCGTTCCCTGCATCAACAAGGTCGATCTCCCGTCCGCCGTCCCCGAGATGGCGCGCGAGCAGATCGAGGAGGTCATCGGGATTCCGGCGCGCCACGCCGTCCTCACGTCGGGCAAGGTCGGAACGGGCGTCCGCGACCTCCTCGAGCAGATCGTCCACGACATCCCGGCGCCGAAGGGGGATCCCGCCTCGCCGCTCAAGGCGCTTCTCTTCGACTCGTGGTTCGACGTCTACCGCGGCGTGACGTGCCTCGTGCGGGTTCACGAGGGGACGATCCGGCCGGGCATGAAGATCCGGATGATGGGAACGGCCCTCGGCGGCGAGGTCCAGGAGGTCGGGATCTTCAACCCGAAGCAGCTCGTGGTCGGGGAGCTCTCCGTCGGCGAGGTCGGATACGTGATCGCGGGCATCAAGGACCTCCACGCCGCGAAAATCGGCGACACGGTCACCGAGGCCGAGCGCCCGACCGCCGCAGCGCTGCCCGGCTTCCTGGACGTCAAGCCGATGGTCTTCGCGTCGATCTTCCCGACGGAGACGGACGCCTACGAGGACCTCCGCGACGCGATGGAGAAGCTCCGCCTCAACGACGCCTCGTTCACGTTCGAGCCGGAGTCGTCGACGGCGCTCG
Organism: Thermoanaerobaculia bacterium; assembly: GCA_023717585.1. Taxonomy (GTDB): domain Bacteria; phylum Acidobacteriota; class Thermoanaerobaculia; order UBA5066; family UBA5066; genus Fen-183. Next base: position 525 of record JAMQPJ010000189.1, on the reverse strand, counting down.
GGTTCGGCTTCCGGTGCGGGTACCTCGGCCTCCTGCACATGGAGATCATCCAGGAGCGCCTCGAGCGCGAGTTCAATCTGTCGCTCATCACGACGGCGCCCTCCGTTCCGTACCTCGTGAAGACGACGCGCGGGGCGGAGCTCGAGATCTCGAATCCCGTGAAGCTTCCCGAGGTCCAGCTCATCGACGAGATCAAGGAGCCGTACATCCTCGCCACGATCATCACGAAGGACGAGTTCCTCGGCGGCATTCTCGCGCTGGCCGAGGAGCGGCGGGGCACGCAGGTGTCGCTCGAGTACGCGGGCACCCAGCGCGCCGTCCTCAAGTACGAGCTGCCCCTCAACGAGGTCATCCTCGACTTCTACGACAGGCTGAAGTCCCTCTCCCGCGGCTACGCGTCGTTCGACTACCAGCTCATCGACTACCGCCCGGGCGACCTCGTGAAGCTCGACGTCCTCATCAACGGCGAGCCCGTGGACGCCCTCGCGTTCATCGTCCACCGCGACAAGTCGCAGGCGAAGGGCC
>JAMQPJ010000176.1 GCA_023717585.1 Thermoanaerobaculia bacterium | reverse complement strand
CGAGGTCGTGTCTCTCGGCTCAGGCATCCCGGTCCAGGTCCGGCACCTGGAGGCGCACGGAGCGTTCGGCGCCCTCGTGCGGCTCCTCATCCTCAACCTGGACGTCCCGGCGGATCAGCTCGCGCCGGCGATCCTGCCGCTCACCGTCGGCGATCTCGCCCGCCTCTGCGTGGTCGAGCACCGGGACGGCGTCGCGCGTCCGCTCGTCCGAATCGTGCCGCACGACGAGCTGCTCATCACCTCCGACGTACGACTGCGCGCGGGCGAGCCGGCTCCTGCGGACCACGTGCCCGGCCTGCATCGCCCCTCCGTGACGCTGGCGCATCTCACGGTCCGGCGACCGGTGCGTTCGTTCCTCGATCTGGGAACCGGCTGCGGCGTGGAGGCGCTGCTCGCCTCGAAACACGCCGGGCGCGTCCTGGCCACCGACGTGAGCCCGCGCGCCGCCAACTTCGCGGCGTTCAACGCGCAATTGAACCTCGCGCCCAACATCGAGTGCCGCGCCGGCAGCTGGTTCGATCCCGTCGGCGACGAGCGCTTCGACGCGATCGTGTGCAACCCGCCGTACGTGATCTCCCCCTCGAGCGAGTACATCTACCGCGACAGCGGACTGAAAGGCGATAGCGTCTCCGAGCAGGTGGTCCGCTCGATCCCGGCGCACCTGGAAGAGGGCGGCTTCGCGACGGTCCAGATCAGCTGGATCGCCGACCCGGACGGTGATGCCGTCGAGCCGGTCCGACGCTGGGTCCAAGACGACGGATGCGACGCGTGGCTGCTTCACTATCGCACCGACACGCCGCTCGAGACAGCGGCCGTGTGGAACCAGATCGAGTCCGGCGACCCGGCGCGGTACGCCCAGGTCATCGACACCTGGCTGGCGTATTACCGCCAGCTCGGGATACGCGGAATCGCCTACGGCTCTCTGCTGCTGCGCCGGCGCGAGGGAGCGAACTGGTTCCACACGGATCCGCTTCCACCGGGAAGACTCAAAGCCGCAAGCGACCACATCCTCCGGGTCTTCGCGGCGCACGATCTCCTCGCCGGCGCGAAAGGCGGCGAGCGGCTGCTCGAGGAGAGGCTCCGCGTCGTGCCAGAGGCGACGGTCGAGCAACGCGTGCGCTTCGCCGAAGGCAAGCCGCAGGTGGAAAGCATGACTCTGACGCTGGAGGAGGGCGTCGGCTTCGGCGCGGGAGTGGATGCGCAGGTGCTGTACCTGCTGACGCAGCTCGACGGCACGCGGACCCTGCGCGAGGCTCTCGCGGAAGGGGCCGCACACGCCGGAGTGACCGATGTCGAGGGGTTCGCGCGGGCCGGGCTCCCCGCGGCGCGACGCATGTTCGAGCTGGGCCTGCTCGAGCACGTCGTGTAGTCGTGTCGTTCGGCTGAACGCATTCGGCGTTCTATGCTCCGCCCGTGTCCGCATCCGCCCTCCCCCACTTCGACGCCGTGCCGCTCTTTCAGTGCCTGAACGCCGACGAGCGGAAACTCCTCGCCCCGGTCTCCCGGGTCGTCGTGTACGAGAAGGGCGAGGAGATCTTCCGCGAGGGGAATCCCGCGACCGACCTTTGCTTCGTCGTCATCGGCCGCGTGAAGGTCGTCAAGGCGGCGCCGGAGCGTGACGTGATCCTCGGGCTCTTCGGCGTCGGCGAGCCGATCGGAGCCGTCGCGCTCTTCGAAGGGAAGCGCTTTCCAGCCTCGGCCGTCGCCCTCGAGCCTTCGACGATTCTGCGCATTCCCGAGCGCGAGTTCTTCGCGACGATCGACGGCCACCCGGAAATGACGCGCCGGCTTCTGCAGGGGCTCATGCTGCGGCAGTTCGAGATCTCCCGGCGTCTCGCGGATCTGACGGGGTCGGTCGAGAAGCGCATCGCGCGGCTCCTTCTCATGCTGGCGGCACGCGTGGGCCAGCGCGAGGGCGAGGGCGCCACGATTCCGCTCGTGCTCTCCCGTCAGGACATCGCGGATCTCACGGCGACCACGGTCGAGTCCGCGATTCGCGTCATGAGCCGCTGGGGGAAGGAGAACGTCGTGATCACCGGCCCGGAAGGATTCTCGATTCCCGACTTCCACGCACTCCAGGCGTTGACCGGGGATTGATCCCGGGTTCCCGAAGAGGCCGGTCTCCCGCGCTTGACGGCGCGGCGGGCCTCCCGTACCTTGTCCGAGGTGAAGAGCCCCGCGAAGGCCGCTCCCTCGGTTCTCGTCGTCGTGACGTCGGTGGGCACGGAGGAACAGGCCCTCGACATCGCCCACCACCTCGTCGAAAGCAACCTCGTGGCCTGCGTCAACATCCTGCCGGGCGTGAGGTCGGTCTTCAGGTGGAAGGGAAGGGTCCAGCACGAGGGCGAGTTCCTCCTCATGGCCAAAACCGTGCCGAAGAACTTCGAGCGCGTCCGGTGCGCCCTGAAGGAGCTCAACGCCTACGAACTGCCCGAGATCCTCGGGTTCCCGGCGGACCACGCGGATTCCGCCTTCGCAACGTGGGTAGCCGAATCTTCCACGGGGATTCCGAATCCGTCGGACGACGAGGAGGATGAGCCGGGAGAAGCGACGATCGACTGACACTCCCGTCGGGCTCACCGAATGAAACCGGAATCTCGCTTCGCTTCTCAGGTTGCCTCCCGCCTCCGCGGGAGCGCGCTCGCCCGGCTCTGGCTCGCGGGCGCGCTTCTCGGCGCGCCGGTCGCCGACGCGGGGGTCGTCACGGCGACCCTGACGCCCAGCGCCGACGCCACGATCTTCGAGGAGAACCCCGATTCGAGCGATGCGAAAAGTCCGGGCCTCTTCGCGGGACGAACCCTCACGGACCGCATTCGCCGGGCCTTCCTCCGTTTCAGCCTCGCGGGCATTCCGGCGAGGGGCACGGTCCTGTCGGTGGAGGTGCGCCTGAGCATGACGCGCTCGAATTCGGGCAGCGTGTTCGCGTCGCTCTATCGTGTCTCGAGCTCCTGG
>JAMQPJ010000142.1 GCA_023717585.1 Thermoanaerobaculia bacterium | reverse complement strand
CGGCGCCCGTCTGGCGCCCCTTTCAGGAGCTGGGCTTCCTCGTGGGCTCCTGGTCGGGAGCCGCGGAGTCGGGGGCGCGGCTGGGCGGCCGGGTCGCGCGCTTCACGCCGGAGTTCTCCGGGAACTACCTCGTCCACCGGGGAAGCACGATCCTGACCGCCGACGACGGAAAGGAAGAGACGATCGAGGAGGTAGGGTACTTCGCCTACGACCGTGAGAAACGGCGTTACGTCGCGTCCTATTTCTTCTCGACCGGAATCAGCGCCACGTTCGACGTCGAAGTCGCGCCGGAAAGCGTGCGTCTCGTGTCCCGCGAACTGCTGAACGCCGAGGCCGACTCGTCCGGTCCCGCGGTTCGAAAGCAGGCCCCATGTCCGGAATCCGCAACATCGCGATCATCGCGCACGTCGACCATGGCAAGACCACGCTCGTGGACTGCCTCCTGAAACAGTCCGGCACCTTCCGCGCCAACGAGGCCGTCTCGGGCACCGAGCGGATCATGGACAGCAGCGACCTCGAGAAAGAGCGCGGAATCACGATCCTCGCGAAGAACACCTCGATCCGCTACCACGGGACGAAGGTGAACATCGTCGATACGCCGGGCCACAGCGATTTCGGGGGCGAGGTGGAGCGCGTCCTCAAGATGGTCGACGCGGTGCTCCTGGTCGTGGACGCCGCCGAGGGCACCATGCCCCAGACCCGCTTCGTTCTCCGCAAGGCGTTCGAGCTGGGCCTCAAGCCGATCGTCGTGGTGAACAAGATCGACCGGCCGGACGCGCGGCCTCACCAGGTCATCGACGAGGTGTTCGACCTCATGGTCGACCTCGGCGCCACCGACGAGCAGCTCGACTTCCCGATCGTGTACACGTCCGCCAAGCACGGCTTCGCGCGCCGTGAGGTGGACCACACGGAGACGGACGTGCGCCCGCTCCTCGACGCGATCCTCGTGGAGGTGCCGGAGCCAGGCGGCAATCCTGCCGCCCCGCTCCAGATCCTCGTGGCATCGCTGGACTACGACAATTACCTCGGCCGGCTCCTCATCGGGCGCATCGTGAACGGCACGGTCAAGCCCGGGCAGCAGGTCTCGGTCTGCAAGCTCGACGGCACCGTCACGAAGGCCAAGGTCGCGAAGCTCATGGCGTTCGAAGGGCTGAGGCGCGTCGAGGTCGCGGAAGCGGTCGCGGGCGACCTCATCGTGATCTCGGGGATCGACGAGGTCACGATCGGCGAGACGCTGGCCGACCTCGAGAACCCCGTCGCCCTTGCGCCGATCAACGTCGACGAACCGACCGTCTCCATGACGTTCCGCGTCAACGACTCGCCGTTCGCCGGCCGCGAGGGCAGGTACGTCACGAGCCGCAACATCGGCGAGCGCCTCCAGAAGGAGCTCCGCACGAACGTCGCGATGCGCGTCGAGGAGACCGACAGCCCCGACGCCTTCCGCGTGTCGGGCCGCGGCGAGCTGCACCTCGCGATTACCGTCGAGACGATGCGCCGCGAAGGCTTCGAGTTCGCGCTCTCGCGGCCTCAGGTGATTCTCAAGGAGATCGACGGGCGGAGCTGCGAGCCGATCGAGCATCTCGTCATCGACGTTCCCGAAACGGCGATGGGCACCGTGATCGAGAAGCTCGGCCAGCGCAAGGCCGAGATGACGAACATGACGAACCACGGCTCGGGGCGCGTGCGGATCGACTTCCACATCCCGACGCGGGGCCTCTTCGGCTACCGCAACGAGTTCCTGACGGACACGAAGGGCGAGGGCCTGCTGTACCACAACTTCCACGGCTACGAGCCGTTCAAGGGCGAGGTGACCGGCCGCGGCCGCGGTGCCAGGGTGTGCAAGGAGGCGGGCGAGACGACGGCGCACTCCCTCGAGCGGCTCGAGGAGCGCTCGACGCTGTTCCTTCCGCCCGGCATCGAGGTCTACGGCGGGATGATCTGCGGCGAGAGCGCCCGCCCGAACGACCTCGTCGTGAACCCGTGCGTGAAGAAACACCTCACGAACATGCGCTCGTCGGGCTCGGACTTCGCGATCCGCCTCACGCCGCCGCGCCTGATGCCCCTCGAGCTCGCGATCGAGTGGATCGAGGACGACGAGCTCGTCGAGGTGACCCCGAAGTCCATCCGGCTTCGCAAGAGGATTCTCGATCACTCGATGCGCCGCGTGTCCGAGAAGCGGGCCGCGCCCATGGAGGAAGAGGTCGTGGACGAGTGAGGGCGCGCCGGGCCGCCGCCGCCGCGTGCCTGTTCGCCGTCGGGCCCGTCGCCCTCGCCGAGAGCAGGGCCGCGGAGGTCGCCGCCTGGCTGACGGGAACGTTCGAGGCGAAGGATCCCGCCGCGGGCGGCGGGGCCGTCCGTATCGTCATCGTCTCCGTCCCGAAGAGCCGCATCGCGAACGGAGCCCCGGTGCTGTACCGGGAGCAGGCCGTCGCGCCGAAACTCGACGAACCGTCGCTCCAGCGGTTCTACCGTCTCGAGGAGGACGGGGAGGTCGTGCGCCTGCGCGCCTTCGATCCCAGGGACCCTCTCATCGTGCGCGGCAAGTGGCGCGACCCCTCGACTCTCGCGCTCTATGGCGCGAACGACGTCCGCGAGAGGCCCGGCTGCGAGATCGCCCTGAAGAGGGTCGGCGAGCGCTGGGAAGGCGGCACGCCGGAAGCCACGCCGCAGGCGGCTTGCCCGTCGAGCCTTCGGAACGCGGTCCGGATGACGTCGTCGGTGACGCTCTCGAAGGACGAGCTCGTGCAGCGAGACCGGGGCTTCGACGAAAAGGGCAGGCAGACGTGGGACTCCCGGGAAGGCGGCGCGACGTTCGTGAAGAGATCGGCGTCGGCGCCCGTGGACGGCGCCCTCGTGGAGCGGACGGTCGGACGCCGCCCGGAAGCGAAAGAGAAAGATTCTTTGAAGGTGAAAGAGGAAGAGAAGGAGAAAGAAGCTTCTTTGAAGGTGAATGAGGGCGAGGCGCAGGCGCCGCCGGTGCTTATCGTGACCGGCCCCTCTCCACCTTCTAAGAAATACAACATGACGGAGCTCCGCGCGCTTGCAGGTTCGGAACGGCTTCCCGTTTCGCGCCTCTTTCCGAGCAAAGAGGTCTCTGCGGCCTCGGTTATCGTCGTGACCTCCCGGAATGGATCTGTCTCCGTATTCTCTTCAGCAGAAATATCTTCTTCTTCGTCTTCTTCCGACGGACCTTTCCTCGATGTCTCGTCGGGCGCCCCGCGCCTCGTTGCCGCCGGCGGCCGCGGGCTGGACGACGTCGTCTCGGTCGAGCTGCGGGTTCTCGCGCCTGCGAAGTAGACGCTCCCGTCTAGAATGCCTCGTGCGTTTCCGCATGAGCGGGGCGATCCTGTCGTGTCTTCTCGCGGCCGCGTCCGCGGCCGCGCAGCAGGGGCGCGTCGAGGAGCTCTTCTCGGAGCGCGCCAGCTCGAGCATCCTCCTCGTCTACGACGGGCGGCGCATCGAGGCGGGCGTCGAGCGCATCCTGCTCTCCGCGCTCGAGCGGGCCTATGCCGATCTCGTTCGGGACTTCGGTTCGGGTCCCGTCGAGAAGGTCGTCGTCGTCGTGTATGGCGAGCGCGATTTTCGGGCCGCGACGCATGCGCCGTCCTGGGCGAACGGCGTCTTCGACGGAAGGGTGCGCGTGCCGGCGCGCGGCATCACGGGAGTCACGCCGGAGCTCCTTTCCGTCCTCCGGCACGAGATGACGCACAGCTTCGTGCATTTCCGGTCGAAAGGACGCGCTCCGACGTGGCTCCACGAGGGTCTCGCCCAGCTCGAGGAGGGAAAGACGGCGGCGCCCTTCGCGTCCGCGCTCGCCGGCGCCTACGCCCAGCACGGCACGTTCTCCCTGCCCGCCCTCGAGGGCGGATTCATGGGCTTCTCCGCCCCACAGGCCCGGAGCGGGTATGCGGTCTCGCTCGCGGCCGCCGAGATGCTCCGGGACACACGCGGCTTCGGCGCTCTCGCGCATTTTCTCGACAGACTCGGGGAGGGCGGGGGCGTCGAAGAGGCCATGAGCGAGGAGCTTCGCGCCGACTATCCGCGTCTCGAGTCCGACCTCGCCGACTGGTTGAAGCGCCACAGGCGCTGAGCGTCAGGCCGCCGAGCTTCAGGCCGGAGCCGCCGCGGCCCGGGGCCCGCGGCGGCGACCGCCGCGACGGCGTTTGCGGGCGGGGGCCCGGCCGTCCGGAGCGGACAGGAGCGTCCCGGCCGGGGGGACGAGCGCATCCGCGAAAAGCGGTCC
>JAMQPJ010000115.1 GCA_023717585.1 Thermoanaerobaculia bacterium | reverse complement strand
GACGTGGTGGAGGTTCTCGACTGTCTGGTCGATGGCGTGCCAGTTCCTCTGGACGATCTCGTCGCCCTTCGCGCCGTAGGTCTTCTTGACCGCGTCTTTGATCTTCGCGATCGCCTCTTCGCGCGGCAGGACCCCCGAGATCGCGAAGAAGCAGGTCTGCATGATCGTGTTGATGCGGCCGCCCATCCCGAGGGCCTTGGCGACCTTGTAGGCGTCGATGACCCAGACCTCGAGGCGCTTCTCCAGGATCTGCTCCTGCATCTCGAGGGGGAGGCTGTCCCACGCTTCGGCCGGCCCGTACGGGGTGTTCATGAGGAAAACCGCGCCCTCGACGGCGGCCCCGAGCATGTCGTAGCGGTCCAGGAACTGCTCCTGGTGGCACGCGACGAAGTTCGCGCGCGTGATGAGGTAGGCCGAGCGGATGGGCTTCGGCCCGAAACGGAGGTGGGAGACGGTGACGGCGCCCGACTTCTTCGAGTCGTACACGAAGTAGCCCTGCGCGAAATTGTCCGTCTCCTCACCGATGATCTTGATCGAGTTCTTGTTCGCGCCCACGGTGCCGTCGGCGCCGAGGCCGTAGAAGAGGGCGCGCACGGTGCTGGCGGGCTCGATGTCGAACGTGGCGTCCCACGGGAGCGACGTGTGCGTCACGTCGTCCACGATGCCGATCGTGAAGTGATTCTTCGGCTTCGGCTTCGCGAGCTCGTCGAAAACGGCCTTCACCATGCCCGGCGTGAACTCCTTGGACGCGAGCCCGTAGCGTCCGCCGAGGACGAGCGGTTCGGCCGCGAAGGGGAGCGCGCCCTCGCGCCGCGCCTCCACGAGCGCGGTCACGACGTCGAGATAGAGAGGATCGCCGATCGCGCCCGGCTCCTTCGTCCGGTCGAGGACGGCGAGCGCCTTCACGGTCCTCGGGAGCGCGGCGAGGAACGCCGGAACGTCGAACGGCCGGTAGAGGCGGACCTTCAGGACGCCGACCTTCTCGCCCTTCTCGACGAGCCACTCGACGGTCTCGTGGACCGTTTCGGCTCCCGAGCCCATCTGGACGATGACGCGCGTCGCTTCCTTGTGGCCCACGTAGTCGAACAGGTGGTACGCGCGCCCCGTGAGCTTCTGGAAGCGGTCCATCTCCTTCTGGACGAGGTCCGCGCACGCGAGGTGGTAGACGTTTCCGGCCTCGCGCGCCTGGAAGAAGGCGTCGGGGTTCTGCGCGCTGCCGCGGAGAACCGGGTGGTCCGGCGTGAGGGCGCGGCGCCGGTGCTGGGCGATCGCTTCCTCGTCGAGCATCGCGAGGAGATCGTCGTCCGCGAGCACCTCGACCCTCGCGACCTCGTGCGACGTGCGGAAGCCGTCGAAGAAGTGGAGGAAGGGGATCCTCGACTTGAGGCTCGCGGCCTGCGAAATGATCGCGAAGTCGTGCGCTTCCTGGACCGAATTCGAGGAGAGGAGCGCGAAACCCGTCTGCCGGCAGGCCATGACGTCGGAGTGGTCGCCGAAGATGGAGAGCGCGTGCGTCGCGACAGTCCGCGCCGCCACGTGCATCACGAACGGCGTCAGCTCGCCCGCGATCTTGTACATGTTCGGAATCATGAGGAGGAGGCCCTGTGACGACGTGAACGTCGAGGAGAGCGCGCCCGCCTGGATCGCGCCGTGAACGGCGCCCGCGGCGCCGCCCTCGGACTGCATCTCGACGATTTCGGGGACGCTGCCCCAGACGTTCTTCTGGCCCTTCGAGGACCACTCGTCCGCCCACTCGCCCATGTTGGAGGAGGGGGTGATGGGGTAGATCGCGATGACGTCGTTCGTGCGATGCGCGACGGAGGCCACGGCCTCGTTGCCATCCAGCGTGAGAAGTCGGCGCGACATGAGAGCCTCCCTTTTTCGACCCGGACGGCCGAAAGGCCATCATTGAATTCAGAGGCGAAGCCCGGAATGATGCCGATGTATCACATAGTCGAGACAGGGTTTACGTCACGGCGCTCAGGGGCGGCAGGCATCCTCCGCCGGAGAGAGTGTTGGTACCGCGTACGGGATTTGAACCCGTGATCTCCGCCTTGAGAGGGCGGCGTCCTAACCGCTAGACGAACGCGGCACATCGCGATTTCGAGGGGCTTTTCGGCCCGCGGGGAGGCGGAATCTAGCACGCGGCCGTTCAGAGGCACAATCCGGGCATGGAATTCGGAATCCTCGGCCTCGAGCTCTCCGGCAAGACGACGATATTTTCTCTTCTGACCGGCCACGCGACGGCCGCGGCGCCGCACAAGCGCGAGGCACACGTCGGCGTCGCGCACGTTCCCGACCCGCGGCTCGACACGCTCACGGGGATGTTCAAGCCGAAGAAGCACACGCCGGCCACGGTGAAGTTCGTGGACGTCCCGGGCGTCACGAAGGGAGGCGCGCAGAGCCTGAACCTCCCCGAGCTGCGGCAGATGGACGGCCTCGCGGTCGTCGTCCGCGGCTTCGCGTCCGACGCGGTCCCTCACCCCGAGGGTGCGGTCGCTCCCGCCCGCGACCTCGAGCTCCTCGAGACGGAGATGCTCCTCGCGGACCTCGCGGTCGTCGCGAACCGCCTCGAGCGCGTCGAGAAGGACATGGCCAAGAAAAAGACGCCCGAGCTGCAGACCGAGAAGGACCTCCTCGTTCGCTTCAAGGCCGCCCTCGAGAAGGGCGGGTCCCTGCGCGGGCTCGACGTCCACGTCGAGGAGGAAAAGTACGTGAAGGGCTTCGGCCTCCTGACGCGCAAGCCGATGCTCGTGATCCTCAACGCGGGCGAGAGCGACTCCGGCGACCTCGCGGGGGCCCTCCAACGCGCGAAGCTCGACGCGTGGAAAGACAAGCCGTACGTCGCGTTCAGCGCCGTCTCGGCCCCGATCGAGCAGGAGATCGCCGCGATGTCGCCCGAGGACCAGTCCGAGTTCCTGAAGGGCCTCGGCCTTCCCGACCGCGCGCTCGACAGGCTTCTCCGCGCCGCCTACGACCTTCTCGGCCTCATGTCGTTCCTCACGGTGGGCGAGGACGAATGCCGGGCATGGTCCGTCCCGAAGGGGACGCACGCCGTGAAGGCGGCCGCCGCGATTCACACGGATTTCGAGAAGCACTTCATCAGGGCCGAGGTCGTGCCGTTCCAGACGCTCGTCGAGGCGGGCTCCCTCGCGCACTGCAAGACGCACGGAACGCTCCGCGTCGAGGGCCGCGACTACGTCGTGAAGGACGGCGACGTCATCAACTTCCGGGTCAGCGCCTGAACCCGTTAGGCGCTCCCGGACGGTCGTTTGTCGCTCCCGGGCCACGTCCGGGCCTTGAATCGGGACCGGGTAGGACGCAGATTCGTCCTTGGCGACCCTTGCAAGAAGAAGGAGATACGCAATGACGAAACCCACCCGGCTCGCGCTCGCCGTCGCCGTCCTCACGCTGCCTGCCGGCGCGTCCCCGATCACCGGGAACAAGGGCCCGGTCCAGGTCCACGCACCGGCTGTCGCGCCGAGGCTCCACATCAAGTCGTTTACGATCGTCTCGCCGGCGTGCAACAAGGCTCCGGAGTTCCGGGCCGAGATCCAGAACATAGGCACGGCATTCGAGGGCAACAAGACGATGTCGCCGACTGCCGGCCCGCTACTCGAGGTCCGCTTGCTTTCGACGCCCTACGCTTTCAGGCAGGGGCTCCCGGCGGTGGGAGGCGGTGCCACGCTGACTCTGCCAATCAGGTGGTCGGACAAGACGACGGCCTGCCCAAGCGATAACTGCTGGGAGCTTTCCTTCTTCAGAGCGGGGCCGGGCGGACCGAGCCTCTCCGAGTGGGACGGGAAGACAGCCCGCATCTGCGCGAAGACGAGCTGCAACCCGCACGCGTCCCGCGGGCGGAAGCCCTGCACGTTCGAGCTCTACAGCCCCGGCCCGCGCTGACTCACGGAAGGCGCCGCATTTCGGAGACTCGGCCGTCTCCGCCGAAGAGGACGACCCAGCGGCCGCGATTGTTGGCGGCGTTGCGATCGTCGGACGACACGACCGAGATGTCGAGCGTGTACCACTGCCCCGGTGAGAGGCCCCGCTCCGGTGTCGCGATCCGACTGAGCAGCGGCCGGTCGGGATCCAGCGCGATGCGGGTGGCGTAATCGCGGGTGGCGCCCACGGCAATCGGACCGGCCGCCGCGAAGTCCATTCGGTAGACCGCGTGGAGACTCGTCTCCGGCCTCCCCGCGCTGAGGATGACGCCGATCATGAAAGAAGAGCCCCAGGTCTCCGTCCCCCGGTTACGGAGGACCGTCGTCATTTCGAAACCAGTGAGCCTGAAGGTAGCAACGCCCCCCGGTCTCGCATCCGTGAGATGCCTGATGGGTGCGCCGATGCGGATGTCCGCCACGTCGAGATCGAACGCCGGAAGAGGGGCGACGTCGATCGCGAGATCGAAACGGTTTCCGCGCGGGCTCTCGAACCCGGAGAAACGGGCGCCTCCGAGCGGCCCGGAAGGTGTCGCGACTTCGACCCACGAGAGGACGAGAGCCGGCGTGAACCGCACGGGAGATCGCTCCGGGACGACGAGCGTCCAGGGAACGGGCTTCACCTCGCCCGGCTCGAGGCGCACCGTCGGGCTCTCGATCTCCCGGCCGGAACCCTCTTCGCGGAAGCGCATGTCGAGACGAACGGTGCCGTCGTTCTTCAGGCGAACCGTCAGGGGAAGGGCCGCTCCCGCCGCGACGGGCCTCCGCGGAATTCCGCCGACGCCGAAAACCTGCGCATCCACGACGTCGATCGGGAGGCGCGCCGTGATCCGGTTTCCGGCGGAGGTCCGGTCGTCATAGGGCCGTCCGTTCGGGAAGCGAAGCTCGAAGGTCCGCTCGAGCGTGTCCGCGGGGTGATCGCGGGGAATGAACACGTTCACCCGGAGCATCCGTGATGCGCGAGGCGGGACCGAGACCCCCATCCGGTCGAAGTCGTCTTCGGACGCGCCGCCGACAGTCGCGACGGAGACCGCCGGGCTCGCGACGTCCGAGCTGTTCTTGGCCGTCACATCGACCGCGCACCCGCGGCCGCGGAGGCAGGGCCCTTCCCGGGCGCGCTGGGCGGAGGCCAGCGCGAGGTCGGCGAGCGGTGTGGCGGCCACGAGACCGGCGGAAACCCGGGCGGGCACCGGCGTTTGTCCCACGAGCCGAGGGAAGAAACAGCAGGCGGCCAGCGCGGTGACGAGACCGGTGCCTCGCGTCTTCAACATGCTTTCCTCCCGGAGGTTCCTTCCATTCTATGCGCGGGCGTCCGGAAAGGCCGCGCAACAGCCGGGCGGAGTCAGCACCTCGCCGGCCCGTCTGAACGCCTGAGGCAAATGCTTCATGCCCACTTTCGCCTCGGAGCCCACGTTGAAGGTGGAGGAGATAGCGAACATGGAAACCTTTGCGCTCAGATACGAATCCAAGGGGAAGGCTGCCTCTGAGGTGCCCTACCGCGGCACGCGGCTGCTCCGGCATCCCATGTATACGAAGGGGACGGCCTTCAACCCGCAGGAACGGAAGGACTTCGGGCTGGAAGGGCTCCTGCCGAACGCCGTGAGCACCATGGAGCAGCAGGAACACCGGGTTTACGCCAATATCTCGCGGAAGCCGGATCCTCTGGAGAAGTACATCGGCCTGGCGGCGCTGCAGGACCGGAACGAGCACCTCTTCTATCGGCTCCTCGTCGACCACGTCGAGGAGTTCCTCCCCATCGTCTATACGCCCACGGTCGGCCGGGCATGCCAGGAGTTCAGCCACATCTTCCGGCGGGCGCGCGGCCTGTGGATCACCCCCGCGCACCGTGGGCGGATCTACGAGATCCTCGGCAACGCTCCGTTCGACGACGTCCGCCTCATCGTCGTGACCGACAACGAGCGCATCCTCGGTCTCGGCGACCAGGGCGCGGGAGGCATGGGAATTCCGATCGGCAAGCTCTCGCTCTACACGGCCGCCGCGGGCATTCACCCGTCGCACACGCTTCCCATCAGCCTCGACGTCGGGACGGACAACGA
>JAMQPJ010000110.1 GCA_023717585.1 Thermoanaerobaculia bacterium | reverse complement strand
TGCAAGTTCGTGACGGACATTCACCGGGAGATCACGAAGTCGCTCGCGGACGGGGCCTTCCTCGCGATCCTCGGACAGGCGGATCACCGCGAGGTCGTGGGCTACACGAAGGACCTCGACCCCGCGCGCTATCGCGTCTTTTACAGGCTCGAGGAGGTCACGTCCTTCGACTGGTCGCGCGTCGCGCGCGTCAAGATCGTCTTCCAGACCACGATCAATTCCGAATCCTTCGCGCCGCACGTCGAGGAGATCCGCCGCCGGGTCCCCGACACGCGCATCGCGGACACCATCTGTTACGCGACGAAGGAAAACCAGGACGCGCTCCGCGTCCTCTGCGACGATCCCGCGATCGACGCGATCGTCGTCATCGGCGGGAAGTTCAGCAAGAACACGAAGGAGCTCGCGCGCATCGCGCAGGCGAAGAAGCCGACGTTCCTGATCGGCACCGCCGCGGAGCTCGATGTGGCGGCGCTCCACGGTATGAGGAAGATCGGTGTCTCGGCGGGCGCGTCGACGCCCGACTACGACGTCGCGGCCGTGATCGAGAGGCTCGAGGCGCTCTGACCCGCGAACCTCAGCGGCGGCGGCCTCGCCGGGGGCGTCCGAGAATTGCGTCGGCCTTGTCGCGGGCCCCGCGCTCGACGCCCTCGCAGACGATCGAACAGATCTTCAGCAGCGTCGGGTCGGCGATCGAGTAGACGGTCCGCGTGCCGTCCTTGCGGCGATCCAGGAGCGCCGAGCCGTGGAGGACCGCGAGGTGCTTGCTCACGTTCGCCTGCGTTCCGCCCACCTCCTCGAGGATCTCGCCGACGGACGCCGCGCCCCGGAAGAGTCGCCTCAGGATCTTGAGGCGCATGGGCTCGGAGAGCGCCCGAAAGCGCATTGCGACCTCTTCGCAGCCGGCGTCCGTCAGCGGGAGATGAGCGTGTATCGCCATATAGCGATCATCGTGCCTGCAGAAGGGGAGGTCAATGAAGCCGGTGGAAGGAGGTCTCACCGCAGCTCGTGCACGTGAACGCGCGGGGGGATCTCGGGGATCTCCTCGGGCATGGGGATCTCCATGGAGGCCCCTGCGGCTCTGATGTACATGAAGTAAAGGAGGGGGATCACGACGAGGGTCAGGGCGGTCGCGACGACGACGCCCGAGATGAGCGCGACGGCGAGGCCCTGGAAAATCGGGTCGAGGAGGATGACGGCGCCGCCCGCGACGAGCGCGAGGGCCGTGAGGACGATCGGGCGGAAGCGGACCGCGCCCGCCTTCACGACGGCTTCCTCGAGGGGCTCGCCCGCCGCGAGCTCGAGGTTCACGAAGTCCACGAGGAGGATCGAGTTCCTCACGATGATCCCAGCGAGCGCGATGAAGCCGATCATCGAGGTCGCCGTGAAGAAGACTCCGAAGAGCGCGTGCGCGGGCAGGATGCCGATGAGCGTGAGCGGGATCGGCGCCATGATGATGAGCGGCGTCACGAACGAGCGGAACCACCCGACGACGAGGACGTAGATCAGGACGAGGACGGCCGCGAAGGCGATCCCCATGTCCCGGAAGACCTCGTACGTGATGTGCCACTCGCCGTCCCACTTCATCGCGTAACGGTTCGAGTCCGTCGGGAGCGTCGTCGAGAGGACCTCGAGAGGGCTTCCGTCAGGCGCCTCGAGCGCCGCGATGCGGCTCTTCATGTCGAGGATGCCGTAGACGGGGGCCTCGGCGACACCCGCCATTTCGGCGAGGACGTACGTCACGGGCTGCAGGTTCTTGTGGTAGACGAAGGGCTCGCGCGTGCCGTTCACGACGGTCACGAGCTCGCGGATCGGGACGAGCTTGCCCGCCATGGACGGGACGGTCGTCGCGAGGAGGCCCTCGAGGCCGGAGCGCTGGGCGCGGTCGAGCCTCAGGACGAGGGGGACCGCCTCGCGCGCCGCGTCCACGTGGAGAAGGCCGGCATCCATCCCGCTGAGCGCGATCCGGAGCGTTTTGACGACGACCTCGGGCGTCACGCCGCTCCGCATCGCCTTTTCGCGGTCCACGGCGAGCTCGATCTTTGGCGAGGCGTCCTCGACGAGCCAGTCCGTATCGACGACGCCGGGGGTCGCCTCGAAGACGTCCTTGACCTGCTTCGCGAGCGCAATGCGGCGGACGGGGTCCGGGCCGTAGATCTCGGCGACCATCGTCGAGAGGACGGGCGGGCCCGGCGGCACCTCGGTGACCTTGGCGTTCGCGCCGAGCCGCTTCGCGGCGGGCGCGATCAGGCTCCGGATCTCCTTGGCGATCGTGTGGCTGTCCTTGCCGCGGTCGCGCTTGGACACGAGGTTCACCTGCATGTCCGCGACGAGCGGGCCGGACCTCAGGAAATAGTGGCGGACGAGGCCGTTGAAGTTGAACGGGGCCGACGTGCCCGCGTAGACCTCGACGTCCGCGACCTCGGGCCGCGTCCTGACGAGGACGGCGATCTCGCGCGCGGCCGCGGCCGTCGCTTCCAGGGTCGTCCCCTCGGGCATGTCGAGGACGACCTGCAGCTCGCTCTTGTTGTCGAACGGGAGCATCTTGACCTTCACGGCCCTCACGACGAAGAGGCCGCAGGAGAGGAGCAGCAGAGCCACGACGCCGCCAAGGAGCGCCCAGCGCCGCGCCGCGTGCCTGAGGAGCGGAGTGAAGAGCTTCCTGTAGAAGCGGACAAGGCGGTCCTCGGTGGGCGTCTCGGCGTCGGGCGAGAGGTGCTCTTCGCCCTTGAGGTGGGCTTCTGCGAATTTCCGGAACAGCCGGAACGTGAGCCACGGTGAGACGACGAACGCCACGAGGAGCGAAAAGACCATCGCGGCCGAGGCGTTCACGGGGATCGGACGCATGTACGGGCCCATGAGGCCCGACACGAACGCAAGCGGCAGGAGCGCCGCGACGACCGCGAACGTCGCGAGGATCGTCGGGTTGCCGACCTCGTCCACGGCGTAGACGGTCGCGAGGCGCGGCTCGCCCCAGCCGAGCTCGTAGTGGCGGTGCACGTTCTCGACGACGACGATTGCGTCGTCCACGAGGATGCCGATCGCGAAGATTAGGGCGAAGAGCGTGACCCGGTTCAGCGTGTACCCGAACAGGTACGACGAGAAGAGCGTGAGGGCGAGAGTCGCGGGGACCGCGACGAGGACGACGACCGCCTCGCGGCGCCCGAGGAAGAGCGCCATGAGGATCACGACGGAGAGCGTCGCGAGCCCCACGTGGAAGATCAGCTCCGACGACTTCTCGTCGGCCGTCCTGCCGTAGTCCCGGGTCTTCGTGACCGTGACGTTCGAGGGCACGACGGGGCCCTTGAGAGCCGTGAGGCGGACGTCCAGCTCCTTCACGAGCTCGACGGCGTACGTGCCGGGCTTCTTCGCGACGGCGAGCGTCACGGCGGGCGCGTCGTCTCCGGCCACCGTGAGCATCCAGGCGTACTGGGAGGGCTCCTCCGGTCCGTCGGAAACGGCCGCGACGTCCTTCAGCCAGACGGGCTTTCCGTTCACGACGCCGATCACCGCGGTGCCGACCTCCTCGGCGCGCCGGAAGAGCGAGCCGACCTCGACGGGCACCTCCGCGTTGCCGGTCGAAAAGCTGCCGGCCGGAAGGCGCCAGTTGAGGCCCGAGAGAGCCTGATGCGCCTGGACGAGCGAGACTCCGTAGGAGGCGAGACGGTCGCGGTCGAACGTGACGTTGACGACGCGACGCTGCCCGCCGAGGACCGTCACCTGCGAGACGCGCGGGTGGCGGACGAAGTCGGCCTTGACCTCGTCAGCGATCTGCCGGAGCTGCATCGGGGTCGCGTCCTTCGACCAGAGCGTGTACGCGGCTACCGGCACATCGTCGATCCCGCGCGGGGCAACGACGGGTGGCAGGGCGCCC
>JAMQPJ010000101.1 GCA_023717585.1 Thermoanaerobaculia bacterium | reverse complement strand
TCAGGAGGTGCGGCGGCCGGCGGGTCGCGATCTCGACGGCGACGCCCGAGCCGAGCGACCGGCCGACGAGGATCAGCGGCAGCACCTCGACGCGGACGCGGAGGAACGCCGTGAGCGCAGCTTCCCCGTCACGGTAAAGCCCGGGCTCCGAAGGCCGCCCCGGGAGTCCCGCGTAGCCCCGGTATTCCGCGAGGAACGTCTCGATTCCGCCGCGCGCGAGCTCCTCCGCGAGGGGCAGGTTCTGCATCGCGGACTCGGCGTTCCCATGAAAGTAGAGAACGCGGGCGTCCGCGCGGGATCCGGCCCCGACGTAGATCCCTTTTGATGGAAGCCCGTCGGCGGTCTCGTACGATACGACCCGGGCGTCCGGAATCCGCCTCGA
Organism: Thermoanaerobaculia bacterium; assembly: GCA_023717585.1. Classification (GTDB taxonomy): domain Bacteria; phylum Acidobacteriota; class Thermoanaerobaculia; order UBA5066; family UBA5066; genus Fen-183. The sequence continues at coordinate 1,256 of JAMQPJ010000101.1, read as the reverse complement.
GAGCTCGATCTCCTCCGGCATCGGCGCGCGCGGCCGTGGAAAGGTCATCGAGCGGGCGAGGACGCGCAGGAGCAGAAACCCACCGACGACGAGGACCGCGGCGGAGAGCGTCCCCTTCACCCGGCAAGCCCGGGTTTCAGCGCTCTACCTCGAAGCTCGGTGGCGGCGTGAGGATGGGCTCCTGCGCGGTCAGAGTCGTTCCGACGACCGGCAGCAATATGAGGTGCGTGTTCGCGCCGTAATTCAGGTTGATCTCGTAGAAGCCGTGTGGCGAGACGGAGATGAGCGTCCCGGGGACCTGCTTGAGCTCCGCCATCGGGCAGGTCACGTAGACCTTCATCGGAATGTCCATCGGCTCCTCCAGTCGTCCCAAGGATACCGGGAACACTTCCGGACCGGATCCGTGTCCCCCGTCACACTCGCCCGGCCCGCGAAGAGAGACGATTGGCACCGGCAAGGCCCGCACCGCATGACGCTCTCGAGGCCCCTTCCCGCTCTCGTCCTCGCCGCAGGGTGCCTCGCGGCCGCGGCAGCCGCCGGCGCGCCCGTCCCGACGATTCCCCCCACTCCCCCCGACGTCGCCATGAAGATGAGCGCGCTCTTCGCGAAGGCCTCCCCCGCCGTGCGGGAGTGGGTGGACGCTGAGGCCCGCAAGCTGCGGCCGATGCCGAGGCCCGATCTGGCCACGGTCGCGGCCGACGCGCGCCAACGGTTCGCTTCCGCCGTTCCGCCACTCACCCCCGCGCAGGCAAACCTGCTTGCGGCGATGGCCCTCTACCAGACCGCGAAAGACCTCGAGAGCGAAGCGCGTCTCAGGCAGCCCTCGGGAAAAGGCGACCTGACGCCTCAGGACCTGCTGTTGATGCAGCAGCTCCTGGACCGGAAGAGCCAGCTCGAGACGATGATCAGCAACGTCCTCCGGAGCAGCTACGATGGAGGACAGAGCGCCGTCTCCACCTTGAAAGCGAGCTAGCCCTCAAGGCTCCGTTTCGTCGCCGAGATCCTCTTCGTCGTCGCCCGCGGGCTCGCCGTGGTACTCCTTGAGCTTCCTCTGCAGCGTGCGAAGGCCGATGCCGAGCGATTCCGCGGCGCGGCGGCGGTTGCCGCCCGTGACCTGAAGCGCCGTGAGGATGGCCTCGCGCTCGATCTCGGCCATCGTCTTGCCGACGAGGGTCGCGACGGGTGCGCGTGCGGGCTCCTCCCGCGCTTCCGGCGCTTCCGGAACTTCCGGCACTCCCGCCGCTTCCGCCGCCTCC
>JAMQPJ010000080.1 GCA_023717585.1 Thermoanaerobaculia bacterium | reverse complement strand
GTGCAGCGCGGTCTCCTCGGCGGGGCTCAGCTCGCGGTAGTGCGGGATGCGCACGTAGTGGTCGTGCGCCACGAGATTGAAGACGTCCTCCTCGAGGTTTGCTCCCGTGCAGGTGATGGCGTGGACTTTCCCCTGCCGGATCATCTCGGCGAGCGACAGCCCGAGCTCGGCCGTCGACATCGCGCCGGCCATCGTCAGGAACATCCGGCCGCCGCCCGCGAGGAGGGTGTTCCAGCCTTCGGCCGCGTCCACGAGGGTGGCGGAGTTGAAATGGCGGAAATGGTGCTTCAGGAACGCGCTGATCGTCATGGCCGGAGCATAGGAAGAAGATGTGAGGATGCCAAGCGGGATCCCGTAGGATCGGCGCCGTGAGCGCCTCCGAGACCCTTCTCGTCACCGGCGCCGCCGGGTTCATCGGCGCGCGCTTCGTGGAATCCTGCAACGCCCGCGGCGTCCAGGTCGTCAGCGTCGACCGCAAGGACGCCTTCACGACCCGGCCGGAGCACGCCCGCCTCGATTTCGGAGACGTTCTCGACCTCGAAGAGCTCGAGGGCTGGCTCTCGGCGCCACGCCGCGAGCTCGCGGGCATCGTGCACATGGGCGCGATCTCCGCGACGACCGAGCTGGATGAAGCCCTCCTCACGCGTTTCAACGTGGACTACTCGAAGATGGTCTGGGGCGCGGCGCGCCGCCTCGGCGTGCCCTGCGTCTACGCCTCGAGCGCGGCCGTCTACGGGGACGGGGGCCTCGGTTTCGACGACGCCGACGCGCTCGTGCCCCGGCTCCGTCCGCTGAACCCCTATGGCGAATCCAAGCGGCGCTTCGACCTCTGGGCTCTCGAGGAGGCCGCCGCGGGCCGCACTCCTCCCGCGTGGGCGGGATTCCGGTTCTTCAACGTCTACGGCTTCGGCGAGCGCCACAAGGGCGGCATGGCGAGTGTCGTGCTTCATGGCTACGACCAGGCGAAGGCGAAGGGCGAGATCCGCCTCTTCGAGTCGCACCGCGCGGGCATTGCACACGGCCACCAGTCGAGGGACTTCGTTGACGTGTCGGACGGGATCGAGGCGATGTGGTTCGCGCTGAAAAAGCCCGCGATGTCCGGGATCTACAACGTCGGGACCGGGAAGGCGCGCACGTTTCTCGATCTCGCGAAGGCCGTCTTTTCGGCGCTCGACACGCCCCAGCAAATCGTCTTCGTTCCGACGCCCGAGGCGATCCGCGAGCGCTACCAGTACTTCACCGAGGCGAAGATGGACCGGCTCCGGGCGCTGGGCTTCGCGAAGAAGCCCGTCGGCCTCGAGGACGGCGTCGACTGGTACGTCCGCCGCCTCGAGGCCGGGCGCGGCTGAAGTCAGGCCTTCGGCAGGTTGTTCGCCGCGAACTCCCAGTTCAGGAGGTTGTCGATCACGGCGGCGGCGTAGTCCTTCCGCCGGTTCTGGTAATCGAGGTAGTACGCGTGCTCCCAGACGTCGAGCGTGAGGAGCGGCGTGGCGGAGGTCGTCAGCGGGCTCTCGGCGTTTGGCGTCTTGACGACCTTGAGCTTCCCGCCCTCGGCCACGAGCCAGGCCCAGCCGCTTCCGAACTGCCCCATCGCGGCGCCCGAAAACTCCTTCTTGAACCCTTCGTAGCCGCCCTCGAAGGACGCGTCGATCTTGTCGGCGATCTCCTTCGGCATTTTCGCGTCGCTCTTCGGGCGCAGGCTGTTCCAGTAGAACGTGTGGTTCCAGACCTGCGCGGCGTTGTTGAAGATGGCGGTCTTGTCGGCCTTGCCCGCCGCGCCCTTCACGATGGCGACGAGGTCCAGATCGGCCTCCGGCTTGCCCGCGACGAGGCCGCCCAGGTTGTCGAAGTACGTCTTGTGGTGCTTGCCGTAATGGAAACCGATCGTGGTCTTCGAGATGACGGGCTCGAGCGCGTTGTCGGCCCAGGGAAGCGGCGGAAGAATCATGGGAGACGCTCCTTTCGCGATCGCGGGAAAGCCCGCGTCGTTTGCGGCGAGGACGGCGGCGGCGAGGGCGGCGGTCTTGACGAAACTGCGCCGGTCGCTCATGTGGTCGATCATCGAGCCTCCTTGATGAGCCTGGAGCCCAGGCATCCCAAATGCTAGCAACCTTTTTCCGCTCCCGCCGTACTCTTCAGCGCGTCGACGTGTTCTAGGCCTGCCGGAGGAATCTCATGACCCGACGTGCCGCCAGCATCATTTTCGTTCTCGCCACCCTGCCTCTCGCTTCCGGTCACGTTTCCGCGCAGAGCCTTGCCGTCGAGAAACTCACTCTGAAAAACGGAATGACCGTGATCCTCTACCCGGACCACAGCCTGCCCGTCGCAGCCGTGAACCTCTGGTATCGGGTGGGCAGCAAGGACGAGCTGCCGCGCCGCAGCGGATTCGCGCACCTTTTCGAGCATCTGATGTTCATGGGAACTGAGCGCGTCCCGAACGGCGACTTCGACCGGCTCATGGAGGCCGCGGGCGGCTCGAACAACGCGTCGACGACGGCCGACCGGACGAACTACTTTTCCTCCGGCCCGGCTTCCCTCCTGCCCACGCTCCTGTGGCTCGATGCAGAGCGGCTCGAGGACCTGCCGCGCGCGATGGAACAGAAGAAGGTCGACCTCCAGCGCGACGTCGTCCTGAACGAGCTCCGGCAGAGCTACGAGAACCAGCCCTACGGCCGGGCCGACCTCGCGATCCAGCAGCTCCTCTACGCGCCCTCGCACCCGTACCATTTCCCGGGGATCGGGACCGCGGAAGACCTGAAGGCCGCCGTCGCCTCCGACGTGAAGGACTTCTTCGCGACGTACTACGTCCCGAACAATGCGAGCCTCGTCGTCGCGGGCGACTTCGATCCGGCCGTGGTCAGGCCCCTCGTCGAAAGGCTGTTCGGCACCCTTCCGCGCGGGGCCGAACCGCCGCGCAAGCCCGCGACCTCCGCGAAGCTCGACGGCGTCAAGCGCGGGGCCATGTACGACAGGGTGCAGCTCCCTCTCGTCTCCTTCGCGTATCTCACGCCGCCCGTGATGGCGCCGGGCGACGCGGAATGCGACCTCGTCGCGTCCGTCCTCGCCGAAGGGAAGAGCAGCCGGCTCTACAAGCGGCTCGTCATCGACGACAACCTCGCCTCGTCCGTCTCCGCGTCCAACGCGAGCCAGGCGCTCGGGTCGTACCTCAGGATCGACGTGCAGACGCGTCCCGACGCCGACCTCGGCCGCGTCGAAAGGGCCGTCGACGAGGAGATCGCGCGCTTCCTGAAGGACGGTCCGGGC
>JAMQPJ010000008.1 GCA_023717585.1 Thermoanaerobaculia bacterium | reverse complement strand
GCTTCGTAGATCCCCTCCAGCATCCCGAGCAGCGTTTTCGTCTTCGCCACGCCGACCAGCGTCAGCGCGATCCCGAAGAAGAGCGCGAAGAACATCAGCCCGAGCATGTCGGGCGGGTCCTTTGCGACCGAAGCGATGATGTTGGTCGGCACGATCGTCCTGACCACGGTCAGGAGCGGCGCCTCAGGCTTCTTCTCCGCCGCCGTCGCCCCCGCGACCGTCTTCTGCGCGTCCGCGGCGTAGCGCTCCTGGAGCCGCTGGCTGACCGCCGGGTCGAGCCTCTTGCCGGGCTTGATCGTATTCGCGAGAACGAGTCCGATCACGACCGAGATCGCCGAGAAGACGAGCGTGTAGGCGAAGCTCTTGATCCCGACCCGGCCGATCTTCCGGATGTCTCCGATGCCGGCCACCCCGAGGGTCAGCGACGAGAAGACGAGCGGGACGACGAGAAGAAGGAGGAGCCGGAGGAAGAGCTGGCCGACGGGCTCCGTGACCTGGTCCACCGCCCACTTGAGCCACGGCGCGTTCTCGCCGCCGCCCGCGTTCGCGAGCCCTCCCGCCAGGACCCCCGCGACGAGCCCGAGGAGGATCCTGGCATGGAGCGGCATGGTGCCTCGTTGGGCTTTGGCCACGTGCGGACCTGACGGCTAACGAGCCTTTGCGGGCGCTTTGCCGGGCTTGACCGGCGCGGGAGCGGACGAAGCCTTCCCTGCGGCGCGCTTCTGCTTCCACTCCTCCCATACGACGACGAGCGGAGCCGCGACGAAGATCGACGAGTACGTCCCGACGATGATGCCGATGATCATCACGAAGGCGAAGCCGCGCAGGACTTCGCCGCCGAGGAAGAACAGAACGACGACGACGACGAACGTGAGGACGGACGTCAGGACCGTCCTCGAGAGCGTCTGGTTGATCGAGTGGTTGACGAGCTCGGGCAGCGGAGTGCGCTTGGACTTCTCGCGGTTCTCGCGGATCCGGTCGAACACGACGACGGTGTCGTTCACCGAGTAGCCGATGAGCGTGAGGAACGCGGCGACGACGGTGAGCGAGATCTCCAGGTTCAGGATCGAACAGAGGCCGAGCGTCGTCCACGTGTCGTGAATGAGCGCGACGACCGCGGCCGTCCCGAACGACGCCGAACGGAATCGGAAGGCGATGTAGAGGAGCATCGCGGCCCACGAGAACAGGATCGCCCACATGCCCTTCTCGCGCAGGTCCTTTCCGACCTGCGGGCCGACGTTCTCGGCCGAGAGCAGCGTGAACGGGCCGGCGACGGTCTTCGCCTTGAGCCATTCGGCGGTCGCGGGCGAGACTCCCGAGGTCTTCGCGGCCTCGTCGACGGAGCGAAACAGCCCTTTCTCCGAGCGCGCCGCGATGATCGCCTGGACCTCGCGGCCGTACTCGACCTTGGGGTCGGCGTTGGGGCGCGTCGCGAGCTTCTCGGGGTCGTCGGCGATCAGCTTCGAGAGAAGCGTGTCCGCGCCGTTCAGGTTCAGGTCGAATGCCGTGGCGTTCGCGCCCTCGGGGAAAAGCGCCTTCGTGAGCGCCGCCGTCACTTCCTTCGAGAGGTCGCGGCCTTCCTTCTTCTCGAGCGGAACGCGCAGGAGGACCTGGTTCTTCTCGGCCCTGTCGAAGCGCTGGACCGAGACGACGTTCACGTTCGCGGCTTCGACGATCTTGCGGATCTGGTCCTCGTCGGGAGTCTTCGAGAACCCGTAGACGATCTGGGCGCCGCCCGTGAAGTCGATGCCGAGTTTCGGGCCGCCCTTGGCGATCAGCGAGATCGTGCCGATGACGATCGAGAGGATCGACAGCGAAATCGCGATCCACTTGATCTTGAGAAAATCGATGTTCGTCTTGTGAAAGAGGCGCACGTTGGCTCCGCTCTATGGGTCAGATGGAAAGGGTCTCGACGCGCTCCTTCGGACCGTAGATCAGGTCGAAGAGCAGGTGCGATACGAAGACCGCGGTGAAGACCGAGGCCAGGAGTCCGATGACGAGAGTGACGGCGAAGCCCTTGACGGGCCCGGTGCCGAACTGGAAGAGGAAAAGGGCGGCCGTGATCGTCGTCACGTGGGTGTCGACGATCGTGCCCCACGCGCGCTTGAAGCCGAGGTCGATGGCGGCCTTCGGCGCCTTGCCGTTGTCCATCTCCTCGCGGATGCGCTCGAAGATGAGGACGTTCGAATCGACGGCCATGCCGATCGTCAGGATGAAGCCCGCGATGCCGGGCAGCGTGAGGGTCGCGTTGATGTAGGCCATCGCGCCGAGAAGGATGAGCGCGTTCAGGACGAGCGCCAGGACCGCGTTCACGCCCGAGAGCCGGTAGTAGAAGACGACCGCGATGAAGACGCAGATCATCCCGACGACCGAGGCGAGGACGCCTTTCTTGATGGAGTCGAGGCCGAGCGACGGCCCGACGGTGCGCTCCTCGAGAATGATCATCTCGGCCGGAAGCGCGCCCGAACGGAGAACGAGCGAGAGGGCGTCCGCCTTCTCCGCGGTGAAGTTCCCCTCGATGATGCCGCTCTCCTTGATCTGGCTGTTGATGTTCGGCGCGGACTGGACGCGCTTGTCGAGCACGATGGCAAGGCGCTTGTTGATGTTCTCGCCCGTGACCTTTCCGAACTTCTCGGCCCCCTGGGCGTTCAGGAAGAACATGACGGCGGGCTGGTTGAACTTGTCGCGGTCGACGCGGGCGTTCTTCATGTCGCGGCCCGTGACGGCGGCTGCACGCTTGAGCACGTACCAGACCGGCGTGCGCGTGCGGGCGTCGGCGTCCTCGTTGAAGCCCTCGACGATCTCGAGGTCCTCGGGCACCGTGCCGCCGTAGGCGGAGCGGGCGGCCTCCATCGCCGGGTACGGACCACCGCGGTCATCCACGAGCTTGAGCTCGAGAAGGCCCGTCGTTCCGATGATCTCCTTGACCCGGCTCGGGTCGTCCACGCCGGGAATCTCGACCACGATGCGGTCGGTGCCCTGCCGCTGGATGACGGGCTCGGCGACGCCGAGAGCGTCGACGCGATTACGGATCGTCTCGACGGCCTGGCGCGTCGCCTGGTCCTCGATCGTGATCCGCTCGGAGTCCTTA
>JAMQPJ010000667.1 GCA_023717585.1 Thermoanaerobaculia bacterium | reverse complement strand
AGGAGGCGCCGCGCCTGCTCCACGGTCCCCGAGAGCGCCCGCACGATCTCTGCGGACTCTCGCACGGCGTCGACGACGGTGCGCACGTCGAGCGCCACGCCGTCCCGCGCCCGGACGACGTCGAGCTCGAGCGTCGCCAGGTTGCTCTCGGATTGCAGGACGCGCCCCCTGGCCGCGAGCCCGTCGAAGAACGGGAAGGAGAGGTAAAGACCCGCGTTCCAGGCCTTGCCGTCCGCTGAAACGTCGCCGGCGTCGATCCCCTTCCAGCCGGCGGCGCCGCGGAAGTCGAGCTTCGGCTTGTCGCCGGCCCTCGCGATCTTCACGAGCTCCTGCGCCACCGTGACCTGGTGAGCGAGCTCCTTGAGATCGGGGCGCGCGGAGAGCGCCTTCTCGAGCACGTCCTCGTAGCGCGGCGCGGCGAGGAGGTCCGCGTCGAGCGTCCCCTTGACGTCCCCGATCGGGCGCGCGAGCGCGAGCTGGATTCGGAGCTTCTCGAGGGCCAGAGCCACGAGGTTGGCGGCACGGATCGCCTCGGGCCGCGCGTTCTGCGCGGCGACGTCCGCGGCAAGGAGGTCGTAGTCGGTCACCGTGCCCAGCTCGAGGCGGCGGCGCGCCTCCCCGAGGTGCCGCTCGCGCTGCGTCTGCGTCTCCTCGGCGATGACCTTCAGCTTTCGCGCGAGTAGGACGTCGGTGAAGGCCGCGGTGGCGTCCCTCAGCGAGGTCTGCCGCGCGGCCTCCAGCCGGTCTTCGGCGCTCGCGATGCCGGCCTTCGCCGCCCGCATCGCCGCCCCCACCTTGCCCCAGGCGAAGAGCGTCTGCGTGAGGTGCAACTCCGCGTAGCGGTTGTTCTGGGCCACGGGGAGGAAGTCGCCGAAGAAGGCTTTGAGGCTCTCGTCCCACTGCCGGTTGTAGGAGGCGACGAGCGACACGTCGGGAAGCGCGGCCGCGCGCTCCTCGACGTACTTCCCCTGCACCCAGGTCTGGTACGCCCGCGCCTTCGCCACGTCGCGTCCCTGGGAAGCGGCGAGTTGAAGCGCCTCGTCGAGCGTCAGGACGATGCCGGTCTCGGGCGAGGCGGAGACGGCGGTCTGCACGGTTTCGGCGCGCACGACGTCCGGGAGGAGGAGAACGGCCAGAAGGACCGCGAGCGTTCCGGGGGCCTTCAGCGGGCGCGTCGCCTCGCTCGCGCCGTCGAGGGCGTCGGCATGGAGGTGGTTCGTCCGGGTGGCGTCCGCCTTCGCCCACCTCCGATGGATGAAGCCGGCGAGGTCGTCGAACAGGGTGTAAACGACGGGGATGACGACGAGGGTGAGGATCGTGGAGGTGATCAGCCCGCCGACGACGGCGCGGGCCATCGGGGCGCGCATCTCGGCCCCCTGCCCGATCGCAAGGGCCAGCGGGAGCATGCCGAAGATCATCGCGAGAGTCGTCATCAGGATCGGACGGAGCCGCGTTCTTCCCGCGGCGATGAGCGCCTCGCGGCGGTCCATCCCGTCGCGCCTCAGCGTCTTGGCCCGGTCGACGAGGAGGATCGCGTTCTTCGTGACGAGCCCCATCAGGAGGATCAGCCCGATGAGCGACATGATGTTCACGGTGTCGCCCGTCAGGAGGAGCGCTCCCGCCATCCCGACGATGGAGAGGGGGAGCGAGAGCATGATCGAGAGCGGGTCGATGAAGCTCTCGAACTGCGCCGCGAGGATCAGGTAGACGAAGATGATGGCCAGGACGAGCGCCTCGGTCATGTACCCGAACGACTCGAGCATCCACTCGGTGTCGCCCGCCATCACGGCCCGGTAGCCGGGGGCCATCTTCAGCGTGCCGGCCGCCTCCATCGACTTCTCTCCGGCAGTGCCGAGCGGCAGGTGGTCGAGGTTCGAGGAAACGACGACCTGGCGCGACAGGTCGCGTCGCGTGATCTCCGAGGGGGAAAGGGCCCGCTGCGTCTTCACGAGGTCGCCGATCGGGACGAGTCCCCGGCCGCGCGAGGAGACGGCGAGCCTGAGGTCGCCGACCTGCGAGACGTCGCGCCGGAGGGCCTCCGGCAGCCGGACGCGGACGTTGACCGACTCGCCCGCCTCGTCGTACCAGGTGGAGACGATCTGCCCGCCGACGAGCGCCGAGACCGTGCGGACGATCGCGTCGGTGGACACTCCCACGTCGCGCGCCCGCTCGCGGTTCACCTCGAGGCGGTACTCCGGGAGATCCTGCTCGAGGGTCGCGTCGAGGTCGACGAGGCCGGGGATCTTTCGCAGCTTCGCTTTCAGCTCGGCCGCGTATTCCTTCAGACGCGGGATCTCCTCTCCCTTGATCAGCACCTGCATCGGCTTCTGCATGCTGTCCGGGTCCTCCTCGACCGAGGGGATGATCCCGGCGACCCCGGCGAGCCGTCTGCGCACGTCGGGCATCAGCGCGTTCTGCTTCCGCTTGCGCGCGCTCTGCTCCTTCAGCTTCACGAAGATCGTCGCGTCGCGCACCGTCTCGTTCTCGGCGGCGCCGATCGTGGCGTAGGTGTGGGCCACCTCCGGGAGCGCGCGGATCTGCTTCAGGGCCTCCTCGAGGCGCCCCCGCGTCTCGGCGAGGGATGCGTCGGGCGCCGTCCTGAAGCGGACGAGGAACTCGCCCCGGTCGTAGGGCGGCATGAACTCGGCCTGGAGCAACCCGAAGAGGACGACTCCGACGACGAAGGCCGCGGCCGCGGAGAGGAGGACGGTCCGGCGGTGGTCGAGCGCCCAGCCGATGACGGTCTTGTACCGGTCGGCCATCCGGTCGAACCACGCGTTGAAGCGGTCGAGGATCCGCGCGACCGCGTGTCGGTTCGTCTTCCGCTCGATGTCCGGGTCGATCCAGCGCGAGGAGAGCATCGGGTCGAGCGTGAAGGAGACGAAGAGCGAGATGAGGACGGACCAGGTGACCGTGATGCCGAACTGGAAGAAGAAGCGCCCGATGATCCCCTTCATGAAGGCCACGGGTACGAAGACGGCGACGATGGAGAGCGAGGTGGAGAGGACGGCGAGGCCGATCTCCGCGGTCCCCTCGCGCGCCGCGGTGAAGTGGTCGGCGCCGCGCTCGAGGTGCCTCACGATGTTCTCGCGGACGACGATGGCGTCGTCGATGAGGAGGCCGATGGCGAGGGAGAGCGCCATCAGCGTGATCACGTTGATCGTCATGCCGAGGAAGTACATGGCGATGAACGACGAGATGACGGAGATGGGGAGCGTGAGCCCCGTGATGACCGTGGAGCGCCAGGAGTTCAGGAAGCAGAAGACGATGAGCACGGTCAGGAAGCCGCCCAGGATGAGCGTGGTCCTGACGTCCTCGACCGACTCGCGGATCATGATCGAGGCGTCGCGCACGAGCGCGATCTCGGTGCCAGCGGGGAGCTCCGTCGCAAGCTTTCCGATCTCCTTCCTCACGGCGTCGACGACGCCCACGGTGTTCGTCTTGCTCTGCTTGAGGATGTTGAGGGCCACCGAAGGGACGCCGTTCACGAGCGCGAGCGAACGAGGCTCCTCGATTCCGTCCACGATCGTCGAGACCTCGCCGAGCGTGACCGCGTGCCCCCCCTTGCTCGCGATGACCATCCCCTGGAAGTCCGCGACGTCCTCGGCCTTGCCGGAGACCCGGAGCGGCACCTCGGTGCCGCCCCGGTTGATCCGGCCGAGCGGCGTGTTCACGTTCTCGGACGAAAGACCGGCGACGACCTCGTCGACGCCCATCCCGAGAGCTTCGAGGCGAGCCGGGTCGAGGAGGACGCTCACCTCGCGCTTGCTCGCGCCCACGAGCGCCACCTTGCCGACGCCCGACACGTTCTCGAGACGCCTCTTCACCCGCCGCTCCACGAGCGTGGAGAGCTCCCGCGGCCCCAGCGACGTGGAGCGGACGGCGAGCGACACGATCGGCATCCCGCCGATGTCCATCTTCTGGATGACGGGGTCCTTCATCGCCTCGGGGAGCTCGCGGCGGATGGCGGCGATGCGCGCGCGCGCGTCCTGCGACGCGTCGTTCACCTTGACGCTGAGCTCGAACTCCACGATGACCGAGGAGAGCCCCTCTCGCGAGACGGAGCTGACGTGCTTGACGCCGGGGATCGGGTTGACCGCCTCCTCGATGCGCCGCGTCACCTCGCGCTCGACGCTCTCGGGCGAGGCGCCCGGAAGCTCGGTCGTGATCGAGACGACGGGGAACTCGACGTCGGGGAACATGTCGACGGCGAGGCGCCGGTAGGAGAAGAGCCCCAGCGTCACGAGGGCGAGCATGAGGACGGTCGCGAAGACCGGCCGCTTGATGGAGAGGTTCGAGAGGAACATCGGCTCAGCCCTTCTTCGGCGCGGCGGCCGGAGCGGATTCGGGCTTCACGATCTCCACGGCGTCGCCGTCGCGAAGGTTGAAGCCGCCGCGCGTCACGACGCGGTCGCCCTTCGCGAGGCCGGAGACGATCTCGACCTGGTCGCGGGAGGTCGCGCCGGTTGTTACGGTGCGCTTCCGCGCGGTCTCGCCCTCGAGCGCGTAAAGGACGGCCTGCTTCTGCGCGAGGTCCCACGAGAGGATCGCCGCGCGCGGAGCGGTCAGGACGTTCGCCCGCTCGCCGGTGACGATCTCTCCCTTGACGAAGAGCCCGGAGCGGAGCGTCCCCCCGGCGTTCGGGACCTCGACGAAGATCTTCACCGTGCGGCTCGCGGAGTCGGCGGCGGGGTTCACGAACCGGACGCGCCCCTCGAACGTGCGGCCGGGGACGGCATCGGTCGCGAAGGTGAGCGGCTGGCCGACCCGGACGTCGGAGAGCTTCGACGAAGGGACGGCGACGGCGAGGTCCAGGAGCCGGTTGTCGACGATGCGGAACATCGTGTTGTCCGACCCCATGTTCTGGACGAAGTCGCCGGGGTTGACCGAGCGGGACGCCACGACGCCGTCGAGCGGCGCGCGCAGGACCGTCTTGGCGAGCCGCGTCTCGGCAACGTCCTTCTGGGCGCGCGCGGCTCCCGCGTTCGCCTGCGCCGCTTCGGCGGAGGTGCGCGCCTCGTCGACCTGCTGCTGCGTGGCGAGGCCCGCCTCCCTCAGCTTCTCGGTCCGCTCGCGCTCCCGGGTGGCCCGCGTGGCCGCCACCTCGGCCTGGAGGAGCGACGCGCGGGCCGAGGCGGCCACCGCCTCGGCCTCGCGCGCGTCGAACCGGAGGAGGACGTCCCCTTTCTTCACGCGCGTCCACTCCGGGACGAGCACCTCCGCCACGACGCCGCTGTACTCGGCTTTCACCTCGGCCTGCCACTTCGGCTCGAGCGTGCCGACGACGGCGATCGTCTGCCGGAGAGTCTCGACGGAGACGGGCGCCGCCTCGACGGCCATCTTCTGCGGAGCGGTCGCGGCGCTCCCGCTTCCTTTGCCGGAGCAGCCGGCGAGGAAAGCGATCACGAGCGGGGCGAGGGCGCGGACGAGCGGGGGAGTCTTCATCGTGCGGGTTCCTTCCTGATGCGCGGGCGCGGCCCTCATGGGGTGCGCTTCGATGTCCACCTCGGGCGTCCCCTGGGGGGAGCCGTAGTAGATCGCGTAGAGGAGCCGGACCTCCGGCTCGCGCCCATCCGCGATGGAATGGATGCTCTAGCAGATTCCGCGGCGCCGTCAAGGGCTCGTTTCTACGCTTCCCACGGCCGGAAAAAGAGCGCCTGCCTCTTGACCGGCTCGGCCCTCGTCTGCAGCTCCGCGAGCTGGGCTCCCGAGAGCGGCGTGAACGCCCTCGCGATCGCGACGTTCTCCTCGACCTGGGCGAGGCTGTCGCAGCCGACGATGACGGTCGAGACGGGAAGCGAAAGCACGTAGCGCATCGCCTCGCGCATCGTGAGCGTGCCGGGGCCGGTCGCGCCGCGCGTCCAGGCGGGCTGCAATTCCGGCGGCGGCGGCGCCCAGCTCGAGAGGA
>JAMQPJ010000659.1 GCA_023717585.1 Thermoanaerobaculia bacterium | reverse complement strand
CCAGGATGATCGGCTCGATGAGGGTCACGATGCGCTGGAGCTGGGCTTCGATCGCCTCGTCGTAGAAATCGGACGTGTTCGCGAGCATCTCCTCGAGGGCTCCCGTCGCCTCCCCGACCTTGATCATCTCGACCGCGAGGGACGTGAACACCCCGGTGGACTCCAGGCTGCGCCACAGCTCGGCGCCCTCGCGGACCCGAGGCACGACGGCTGCCACGGCCCCCGAGACCCGGCGGTTCGCGACGGCATTCGCCGCGATGTCGAGCGCGGGCACGTGCGGCGTGCCCGCCCCGACGAGCGTCGCGAGCGAACGGGAGAACTGCGAGAGCGCGAACTGCCGCAGGATCGGCCCGATGAGCGGAACGCGCAGCAGGAAGCCGTCGAACGAGTCCCTCCCGGCCTCGCTCGCCTTCCAGCGGGAGAAGAGGACGCTACCCGCGACGATCGCGACGAGCACGATGAGGATGTTGGCTCGCAGGAAGTCGGCCGTCCCGATGACCATCCGCGTGATGAACGGCAACTCGCCCGCTTCGAAGCCCGCGAAGAACTCCCGGAACTTCGGGACGACGTACGTCATGAGGATGGTGACGAGCCCGATCGACAGGCCGATGAGAACCGCCGGATAGACGAGGGCCCCGGTCACCTTGCGCCGGATCGCACCGAGAATCTTCTGGTAGGCGAGGTACCGGCGGAGAACCTTCTCGATCTCGCCCGAGCGCTCGCCGGCCTTCAGGGACGTCGAGTAGAGCCGGGGGAAGACTTCTCCGTGCTGGAGGAACGCGTCCGAGAGGGCGACGCCCGAGACGAGCTGGTCGCGGACGTCCTTGAGAATCGCCTTGAAGCGCGCGTTCTCCTGGCGCTCGAGGAGGATGTCGAAGCCGTTCACGATGGGAAGGCCGGCCTTCAGGAGCGCGACGAGCTCCTGGTTGAACACGAGGAATTCCCCCATCTTGACCGGGTGGCGGCGGCGCGGGACGAGCGACGCGAGAGAAGCGTTCAGGGAGAAGCGCGCGCGCCCGGCCGCGTCCGTCCCGCCCGACTCGAGCCTCACGGAAAAAAGCCGGGCCCCGAGGCGCGCGATCTCGACCTTCAGGGCGCCCTCGTCCGCCGCCTCGATCGCGCGCGTCGAGACCGCCCCGTCGCCCATCCCGAGTCTGCAGACGTATGTCGGCATCAGGCCTCACTCCCGAAAATGACAGCTCCGAGTCTGCAGACGTAGGTCGGCATCAGTTTCGGGAGATTCCCGGCCCGGGCCGGCGCCAGTTCGCGAAGAAGACGATGAAGAGCTTGTCGCCCACGGACTCGTCGCGGCCGACTCCGAGGATGTAGGGTTGACCGAGGTTGACGTTGATCGAGGTGCGCACGATCTCGCCGCGGACCTCCCTGCCCGCCTCGTGGCGCACGCGCTCGAGGGAAAGATCGCGGAGCTGGACCTGGGTGCCGTCCCGCGCCGGATCCACGAGGAACTCGAGCCGATAGCCGCCCCCCATGACGTACGCGATGCGCTGGCCCTCGATCCCCTGGACGACCACCGAGTCGAGACGGGTGAAGTCGGTCACGTTGAAGAGCTTCTTGAGCCTCTCGCCGATTCCGCGGATCTCTTCCGAGACGTCGGCCTTCTCGCCGCCGCGCGTCTTCTCCCCCGCGGACTTCAGGAGCGTCACGACGATGTCGATCGGGCGCAGCGGCACGTCGAAGGCCGCGACCTCCCGCGCGATCCGCTCGACGCGTGCCGGCGTGCCGCGAACCGTGAGGGAGTTGAGGTTCGTCTCGAGAACCGCGGAGACGGCTCCCGGGTCCGAGAGAAAGGGGCGCAGCCGCGCCAGTGCGTCCTCGACCTTGCGGTACTTCAGCGTGAAGACCTTGACGACCGTCTGCGGCGGCGGGCCGGCCGCCGAGAGAGCGCCGGAGCCGGCGACGGCGGCGACGCCGAGAGAGAAGCCGAAAGCGAGCGCGAGAACGGAGGTCCGGGAGGCGGCCCGCAGCCGGTGGGAGCCGAAACGCATGACTCTTGAGTTCCTCTCTCGAGATCCTCTAGAGATCCGCGTGCGGGTCCGCGATGAAGACGACGCTCGGCTCCTTCGCGGAAACGGCGGCGAACTCGTAGACCCGCGCGGTAGGGTTCTTCAGGTCCTGGATCAGGGGGCGGCGGACCCTTTCACCCCCGACCTCGCCGAAGGCCGCGATTTCGATGTCGGGCTCGAGCCCGGGCGCGACCGTGGGCGCGTTCCCGGCCGAAAGCTCCGCCTTTTGCCTCGCGAGGCGGACTCCCTGGATGCCGAAGAGCCCCGCGGCGAGAGCTACGAGCGCCGCCGCCTGCAGGAAGCGGCGCGAGAGGATGGGGCGAGCCGGAACGCGCGTCGATACGCGCTCCCGCCGCCGGACCTCGGCGAGAACGTCGTCCGCGACCTGGCGCACGTCCTCCGCCGACGGGGGAGCCGCGGCGGCCGCACCCATCGGCACGAAGAGGAGCGTCGGGTCGAGGGCCCGCGATTCGGCGGCGCAGATCCCGCAGGAGGCGAGGTGGGATTTCAGCTCGCGCGACAGGGACGGAAGAGAAGACGAAGAGACTTCTTCTGAAAGGAGCTGGCGGACGGCTCTGCTCACGCGAGCGGACTCCGGGCAGCCGGAACCGCCGTCCGTCCCGCCCTTCATCCCTCTTCTCCCGTCGCCCCTCTCGATCGTCATTTTTCCTCTCTCTTCACTCTCGGCAGAAAAACCGGACCCTACCGACCGGCCACGAATTCGGGAAACCGCTTCCGGATCTCGTCGCGCAGCAGGCGTCGCGCCTGGAAAAGGTGGTTGCGCACCGTGGATTCACGGCACCCGAGGATCTGCGCGATCTCGCGGCTTTCCCTGTCCTCGAACTCCCGGAGGACGAAGACGAGCCGCTGTTTTTCCGAAAGCACGCCCGCGCAGCTCTCGAAGACGCGCCGTACCTCGCCCTCGGCGAGAAGCGTCGGCCCGTCGGGCTCCGCGCTCGTCCGGGCCCCCTTCACGAGGCGAAAACTCTCGGCCTCGGTGCGCTGGCGCGTGCCGCGCGCGCGCAGGGAGTCGATCGCGAGGTTGCCCGCGATGCGAAACAGCCACGTGGAGAACGCCCAGGCCGGATCGTACCGGTCGAGGTTCTCCCAGACCCTCACGAATGTCAGCTGGGCGACGTCGCGGGCGTCTTCGGCGTCGCCGAGGAGCCGCCTCAGGAACGCGAGAACGCCCGGCGTCCGGCGCGCGACCAGCTCGGCGAAGGCGTCGGGATCGCCCCCCGCGGCGCGCCGGGCGAGAGCGCGTTCCACGGAGCGTTCCCCCGCCGGGGCGTCCGCGGATTCGACCGAGCTCAGCCGCGACCCGCCCGCCGGGGCGGGCTGCTCCTCGGACGCGGAACGGGCGGCAGACGAGACGAGATGCATCGCTTCGGCATCTTTTACGTTTCCGGAGTCGTTTTCGTCTACCAGGAGGGGGCCCCCCGCCACCCGCCGAAGTATAATCTCCAGTGAGAGTGGAATGGGGCGATAAATTCTTGTCAGGACTCGATTTGAATGCGCCTCTGCCCTCCGAGGCACCCCTCTTTCCACTCGTCGTTTCGCGGCTCTTCCCGGCTGCCGGGGGACCTCACGCCCGGGACGGAGTCTGGATCCAGGGCGTGTCGCTCGGCGAGGTCGAGGTCGCCCTCACGCTCGCCGAAGAGATCGCCGCCCGGCGTCCGGAACTGCCGCTCCTCCTCACCTCCACGACTCCCGCCGGCGTCGGCCTCCTCTCGCGCAGGCTTCCCGGCGCGTGGCGGACTTTTCCGCTGGACGTCCCCTTCTCCGTTCGGCGTTTCTTCGACGCGACGGCACCGCGCCTCCTCGTCCTCGTCGAGACCGAGCTATGGCCCTCGGTGCTTCGCGAGGCGCACCGGCGCGCCGTTCCCGTGCTCATCGTGAACGCGCGGCTCTCGGAGGAGTCCGCGCGGCGCTATCGGAGGGCGGTCCGTGTCCTCGCGGGTTCCTGGGACGCGCTCACGCGCGTTCTGGCGCGCACGCCCGAGGACGCCGCCCGTTTCGCGGAGATCGGCGTCCCGCCGTCGCGCATCGCAGTCGGAGGCGATCTCAAGTTCGACCGCGCTGCCGCCGGCGAGCCGCCGTTCGCGGAGGCCCTTCGGCGGCTCGCGGACGGGCGGCCCATCCTCGTGGCCGGCTCGATCGCCGCGGCAGAGGTCCCTCTCGTTCTCGACGTCCGGAGGCGGCTCGCCGCCGCGGCTCCGGGCGTCTTTCTCGTGCTCGCGCCGAGGCAGCCCGAGTCGTTCGATGCCGCGGCGCGCGCCGCGGAAGCCGACGGTCTCGTCGTCGTGCGGCGCTCGCGGCTCGGGAAAGAGAGCCTGGCGGCCGCGCGAGCCGACGTCCTGCTCCTCGACTCCGTCGGCGAGCTCGCGGGCACGTATGCGCTCGGCGGCGCGGCCCTGCTCGGCGGCACGTTCGTTCCGAAGGGGGGGCACAACGTCCTCGAGCCGCTTCGCGCCGGCGCGCCGGTCGTCCATGGGCCGTCCACCTCCAACATCCGATCGGCGCTCGCCGCCTCCGCAGGCGCCGTCTTCGCGGCGGCCGACGCGCGCGCCGCCGCCGACGCGCTGCGGCCGCTCCTCACGGATCCCGCTGCGCGCTCCCGCGCGGCTGCGACGGCCCGTGAGCTCTTCTCGAGGCACGCCGGGGCGGCGCGCCTCGCGGCCGACGCCGTTCTCGCGCTCGC
>JAMQPJ010000655.1 GCA_023717585.1 Thermoanaerobaculia bacterium | reverse complement strand
CTCCGCGAACAGCGTGTCGAACGCGAGCGAGGACTTTCCCGAACCCGACACTCCCGTCAGCACGACGAGAGCGTTCCGGGGGATCGTGAGCGAGAGGTTCTTGAGGTTGTGTTCGCGGGCTCCGCGAATGACGATCGAGTCCATGGGGGCGGGGATTATGGACCCGCCGGCCGGTGGCTTATACCGGCCACCCGCCTCTCATGCCATTCTCGCGGACGGCCCGCCGGGCCGTCCGATTCCCGGCGTTTACCTGTTTTCCGCTTCCAGCCGCTCGAGCCGCTCGGACAGCTCGCGAATCGTTCTCTGCTGCTCCTGGACGACCTTCGTCAGGACGCCGACGATGTCCATCGGGCTGAGCCCCTTTCGGTCCGGGGTCGCGACGATCTCGGGCACGTCCTCGGCGATGAAGCCGACGTGGAGCTCGCCGGGCGCGGCCTTGTACGCATACGTCACCGGGCTCAGCCGGGCGAGCGTCTCCTCGGCGGCTTCCGACGAGAGGTCCCGGATGTTCTGCTTGTATTCCCGGCTGGACGCGTCCGTCCACACGCCGCCGGCCGTGCAGCGCGCGCCGCTCGCCATCTCCAGGGGGTTGGAAGGATTCGCGGCGCCGATTCCGACGTTGCCGACGTTCGTGATGATCATGCGCTGGACATTCGCGGTCATGAAGCGCAGGGAGGGGTTCGGCGCGGTGGCGGCGGCGTCGGGGCGGACGTTCAGGAAGCCCGCGCTGCGTCCGAAGCTAAACCCGCCGTAGCCGTAATTGAAGGCGGGGCCGGCGGCGAGGTCGGGCCCCATGCCGCCGTACACGTCTTTCCCCGCGATGCCGTAGACGTGGAGCGGGCCGCCGGGCGACGCGGTCCCGATCCCGACGTTTCCGTTCGCCGAGATGTCGATGCTGCTCGTCGGGGCGCCCGGCCGGATCCGGAACGGCAGCCGTGAGCCCGCCGTCACGTCGCGGACGAAGAAGTTCGCCTCGTTGCCGGCGATGTCCCATGTCTGTGCGGTGAAGCCGCCGCTCGAGTTCTGCTCCAGGCGCAGGGCCGGGGTATTGGACGTGTTGGCGTGAAGATCCAGGACGGGTGTCGCCGTTCGGAACCCGACGCGCCCGGTCGAGTCGACAAAGAGAGAATTGGTCGCCGCGCCGGCCGTCACCGTGAACGGGACCTTCGCACCCGTGATGTCCTCGATCGAGAACTTATCCGCACCGCCGCTCGCGCTGTCGTTCGCCGTGAGCTGCCAGTCGTTGGTCGGAAAGGCGCCAACGCTCGTGTCGGCGAATCCGATCCGGGTGTTGTTCTCCTTCAGCCGGATCGTGTCGAAGCCGAAGCTCTCGTTGTTCACGCAGTCGAGGCCGACGCACAAGCTGCCCTGGATGATCGAGTCGTCCGGGGTCACCACGTCGAGCGCCGTACGGCCGGTGTTCGCCGTACGCCCGGAGCCCGCGTTCGCGGGAGACGAGGATGCGCGCCCATGCGAGCTGCGCGGCTCGACCAGGCCCCCCGCCAGAATCGACCCGTTCAGGACCCGAAACGTGCCGGAGAGGGCCGAGTCGCCGCTCGGGGAGTGTGTCTTCGCAGAGTTCTCGATCTCTACCGCTCGCCCATCGGCAGTCTCTTCTCCGCCGGGCGACGCCGCGGGTGTCGCGGCCGGGGCACGCCTGGTCCGAAGCTCGTAGACGTAGATTCCGTCGCGCCGCGCGCTGCCGTCGGGTCCGCTCAAAGTGAACACGACGGGCCGTCCAGGCTCGAACCGCTGCTGTTCGATGAAGCCCTCAGGGCCGCTGACGGTCAGGGCGAAACCACCGCCGGTCTGACGGGGGAGGAAGTCGAGCCTCGCGGTTCCGGCGATCACGTCCGCGATGGGGGCGGGCGCCGGTGAGCGCTGCGCGACGAGGGGGGAAGCTGCGAGGAGCCCGACGATCGCGAGGCCAGGGGCGAGGGATCTGGCGAGGTTGTACATCGAAGATTCTCCTCTTCCGGGCGAGGACCATGTCCAGGACCGGAGAAAACCCTGAGGGATTGAAGGCGCCAGTATATCGCCGGGAGCGCGCAATCCGGTCTCGCTTCGTTGACCACGGGCAAAGGGCCTCCGACAATGACCCCTTGAGAATCCGCTGTCGGCCCTTCGTGCTCGTGGCGGCCTCCCTCGCCACGGCTTCCTGGCTGTCACCGGCCGCGTCGCCAACACTACCTGGATCCGGTTCTGTCTTCGAGGAGGTGGCCGAACGGGCCGGCCTCAAGTTCGTCCACGTGAACGGCGCCACCGGGAACGACACGCTCGCCGAGATCATGGGTTCCGGCGCGGCGCTGTTCGACTACGACGGCGACGGAGATCTCGACGTCTATCTCGTGCAAGGAGGCGAGCTGGAAGGAAGCCCCTCCGACACGCGGACCCTGCGAGCGGGCCCCAGCCGCCCGACCGGCCGGCTCTTTCGAAACGACCTCGTCGTGCGCGCAGGCGGGACACGCACCCTTCGATTCACGGACGTAACCGAGAAGGCCGGTCTCGCGTTCGAGGGCTATTGCATGGGAGCGGCCACGGGCGATTTCGACAACGACGGCCACCTCGACATCTATGTCACCTGCCTCGGATCGAACCACCTCTTCCGGAACCGGGGAGACGGAACGTTCGAGGACGTGACGAAGAGGGCGAACGCCGACGACACCGGATGGAGCACGAGCGCCGCGTTCGTGGACTACGACCGCGACGGTTTTCTCGACCTCTACGTCGCGAATTACGTGGACTTCGAATCCGACCCGAAACGTGTGTGTCTCTCGGCCTCGAGCGCACGGGATTACTGCGGCCCGCAGGCCTATCGGCCGGTGCCGCACCGCCTCCTCCACAACGAGCGTAACGGCACGTTCCGGGACGTCACGCAAGCGTCGGGTGTCGGGCGTGAGCAGGGCTCCGGACTGGGTGTCGTCGCCGCCGACTTCGACGGCGACGGATGGCCCGACCTCTTCGTCGCGAACGACGGCAATCCGAACTTCCTCTTTCTCAATCGGCACGACGGCACGTTTCGGAACGAAGCCTTGATGGCGGGCGTCGCCGTGAACGGGTTCGGCAAGGCGATCGCGAGCATGGGCATCGACGCAGGCGACTTCCTCGGCGACGGGAGGGAGCACCTCTTCGTCACGAACATCATGCAGGACCCCGCCGCGCTCTTCGTCAACGAGGGCGGCGGCATCTTCTCGGATCGCACGGCGGCGGCCGGGCTCGTCCCGGGCACGCTCGGAAAGACCGGGTTCGGAACAGGCTGGTTCGATTGGGACAACGACGGCTGGCTCGACCTCGCGGTCGTGAACGGGGCGGTTCTGAAGCTGCCGGAACAGGTGCGCACCGGCGATCCGCTGCCGCTCCGCCAGAAGAGATCGCTCTTCCGCAACACGGGTCGCGGGTCCTTCGCGGACGTCACGAGTCTCGCCGGCCCCGCGTTCGGGCTCCTGGAGGTGGGCCGCGGTCTCGCGTTCGGAGACCTCGACAACGACGGGGGCGTGGACCTGCTGGTCACGAACAACAGCGGTCCGACGCGGCTGTTCCGGAATCGCATCGGATCGCGCAACCGTTGGTTCGGGCTTCGTCTCCTCACGGCATCGGGAAGGGACGCCCTGGGCGCCCGCGTCGGGGTCCGCCGGCCGGGTGCTCCGTCTCTCTGGCGCCGCGCGCACACGGACGGCAGCTATCTGTGCGCGAGCGACCCCCGCATCGTCGTCGGGCTGGGGCCCGAAGGGACGTCCACGAGCCTCCGCGTGATCTGGCCGGGTGGCAGGACCGAGAGCTGGCCCGCTCCGCCCTTCGGACGATACGCGACT
Source organism: Thermoanaerobaculia bacterium (assembly GCA_023717585.1). Taxonomy (GTDB): domain Bacteria; phylum Acidobacteriota; class Thermoanaerobaculia; order UBA5066; family UBA5066; genus Fen-183. Next base: position 2,601 of record JAMQPJ010000655.1, on the reverse strand, counting down.
CTGCGCGAAGGCGCGTCCCCGCGGTTCGAATGAAAGCCGGGCTCTCGCGCATTCCGCTCGCCGCCCTCTTCCTGTGCGGGGGCCTTCTCGGAGGGCAGGGACCGGCTTCACGGCGTTCTCGTCTCGAGGCGGTCCCCTTTCCGCCTCTCGCGCAGCTCGAGCCCGCTGTCGCGGAGCAGATCCGGAGCCTCGAGGTCGACCTCGATACGGCCCTGAAGTCGTCCTCGACCTCCGACGCGGCGCTCGCCGAAACGTTCGGGGACTTCGGGAAGGTCTTCCACGCGTACGAGATCTGGAGCGCGGCCGCGGTGTCCTACCGAAACGCGGCGACGCTCTCCCCGACGGACTTTCGCTGGAAACATCTCCTCGCCGACGTCGAGACGCGGCGCGGAGACCTCGAGTCCGCGCGCCGCCAGCACCTCGCGGCGCTCGCCCTGCGGCCCGGCGACGTCCCATCGCTCGCGGGCCTCGGAGAGGCGTGCCTCGCCCACGACCAACTCGACGAGTCCGAGCGTGCTTTCCACGAAGCGGTTGTCATCGCGCCGAATTCGGCGGCCCCCCACGCCGGGCTCGCCCGCGTCGCTCTCGCGCGGCGGGCTTTCGCGCCGGCGCGCGACGAGCTCCTGACCGCCCTCCGCCTCGCCCCCCAGGCGACGCGGCTCCACTACGAGCTCGCGATGGCCTACCGGGGGCTCGGGGAGCGCGAAGAGGCCGCACGGCACCTCGCGGCCGCGGGCACCGTCGGCGTGAGGGCGGCCGACCCGCTGCTGGACGGTGTCTCCGGGCGGCGGCAGGGTGAGCGGGCGCGGCTCGTGCGCGGGCGTCTCGCCTTCGTGAACGGCCGGATGCGCGAAGCCGCGGAAGAATTCGGCGCCGCCGTCGAAGCCGAGCCCCGCAGCGTCGCAGGGCTCGTCGGCCTCGGGTCGGCGCTCGGGACCCTCGGGGAGACGGACCGCGCCCTCGAAGCCTTCAGGCGGGCGCTCGCAATCGCCCCGGACAGCGTTGCGGCTCACTACAATGTCGGTCGCCTTCTCGCGACGCGGGGCGATACCGAGTCCGCGCTCCGCGAATACGACGCCGTCCTGCGGCTCGCGCCGAACGACGAGGACGCATTCCTCTCGAAGGCCGATCTCCTCGCGCGGCTCGGCCGGTTCGCCGAAGCGCGCGCCGCGCTCGAGGAGGGGAGCCGGCGGATGCCTGGCCATGTCCGGCTCGGGCAGGCTCTCGCCTCACTGCTTGCCGCCTGGCCCGACGCGAGCAGACCGTGAAGTGAACTCGTCCGTCCGGCCTCTGCGAGAATCGCTCCGATGCGGCTGCGCGGGCTTCTTCTCCTGTTCGTCGTCGCGGCTTCGGTGGAGGCTCCGGCAGCGCGAAGATCAGGCGACTCGCGCCCGAACATCGTCCTGATCGTCCTCGACACCGTGCGGGCCGACGCCGTCGGCCGTCGGGCTGGCAGCACGTCGTCCAACACTCCGTTCATGGACGCCTGGTCGAGGCGCGGTCTCGTCTTCACCGGCGCGCTGAGCCCGGCCGATCAGACGCCCGGCTCGCATTTTTCGATGCTGACCGGATACCCGGCGGGGGCCTACGCGTCGAACGTCGACCGGACGACCGCTTCGGTCGTTCACGAGCTGAACGTCGCCGGATACGACACGCTGGGCATCAGCGCGAACGGCTCGGTCGACCCCGCCCTCATGCGCAGCCTCGCGCCATTCCAGTCCTTCGTGACGTCCCCCGCCTACAGGCCGACTGCGCTCAGCGCCGAAGGATGGGACACGCTGCAGCGCCACGACATGCTGGCACGCCCCGCATTTCACGGCGTCGAGACAAACCTCGCCAAGGAGCTCGCTTCGGCCGAGACGATCAACGAGCGCCTCTCGGACCTGCTGGCCGGTTGCCGCCCCCCGGACGGCTTCCGCCGCCCCGTCTTTCTGTTCCTCAACTTCATCGACGCTCACGACCCGTATTTTCCCCCGCGATCCGCGGGGCCGGCCGACTCGGCGCTCGCGTCCCACTGGCCCTTGACCGGTGACCTGCAGCGCGGGAGGCCCGAAACGCAGCCGGAGCCCGCGGAGACGGGAGAGGTCCCGACGCGGGAAAACGTCCCCCGGTGGCGCCGCGCCACCGACCTCAGCCCGCGGGACGTCGCGTTTCTCCGCTCTCTCTATGACGGAGAGGTCCGATCCCTCGACGCGCGGCTCTCCGACACGATGAGAATCCTCGCCGCCAGCGGTCTGCTCGAACGCGCGGTCGTCGTGGTGACGTCCGACCACGGGGAAGCCTTCGGAGAACAGGGCTACCTCGCCCACGCGCTCGAGCAGCACGGGATCCACGTTCCCGAGCTGTATCGAGTGCCCCTGATCCTGCGCGGCTACGGCGTCGCGCTTACTCCCCTGAGGCGCCTCGCGGAGAGATTCAGCACGACCGCCCTGGCGGACTCGTTCCGGTCGTGGGCCGGCCTCACGCGGGGCGTCGGGGCCGAGCTCGACCCCATTGCCGTGCTTGCGGCCGCGGGAGCGAGGGAGCGCGGGTTTCCGAAGATCGCAGCGCCCGCCCACACGCCCCCGGCCGCGAAGCACCCGGTAGCGAAGAGCGCCGAAG
>JAMQPJ010000654.1 GCA_023717585.1 Thermoanaerobaculia bacterium | reverse complement strand
GGGCCGGGGCGGAAACGGATGAGCGCGAAGTTCACGCGCCCTTACGTGGACGCCTTCTTCGCCGTCGCGAAGGATCCCGCCGCCGAGCTGATGGCGCTCGAGGGCTTCCGGGCCGCGTACGCCCTTACGCCCGAGCTCGAGAAGGTCCTCTCCAACCCCGGCCTCGAGCGCGGAAAGCGCGAGGCGCTCCTCGCCGCCGTGGCATCGCGCATCGGCATGCCCGAGCTCGCGGGGCGCCTCCTGACCATTCTCCTTCACAACGGGCGCCTCCCGGCTCTCGGAGAGCTGATCGCAGCCATTCGCGCGCACCTGGATCGCGACACGCGGGCCGTCGAGGCCCGCATCGTGACGGCTCAGCCCGCCGACGCCGCCGTCCTCGAGGCGCTTCGCGCCCTCGTGGCCGCGCGGACGAAGAAGACCGTCCGCCTCGTGACCGCCGTCGACCCGGCCCTCATCGGCGGCTTCGTCGTGTCGGTCGGCAGCGCGCGGCTCGACGCCTCGCTGGCCCGGCGCCTCGAGAAAGCCCGCGCGGCCCTGCACGCACTCGCCCCGGCCTGACCAGACGGAGGAAGAAGCACGAACATGGCGGAAATCAGCGCACAGGAAATCACCCAGCTCATCAAGGCCCAGCTCGCCGGCATCACGCAGGGCGTGGACGTCGACGAAGTCGGGACCGTCGTGTCGGTCGGAGACGGGATCGCGCTCGCCTACGGCCTCGACAAGGTCATGGCGGGCGAGCTCCTCGAGTTTCCGAACGGCGTTTTCGGCCTCGCGCTCAACCTCGAGGAGGGCCACGTCGGCTGCGTTCTCATGGGCGAGACGAGCCTCGTGAAGGAAGGCGACACCGTCAAGCGCACGAAGCGGATCATCTCGGTGCCCGTGGGCGAGGCTCTCGTCGGCCGCGTCGTCAACCCGCTCGGCCAGCCGCTCGACGGCAAGGGCCCGATCGCGTCTTCGGAGTTCTACCCGGTCGAACGCCTCGCCCCCGGCGTCGTCGACCGCATGCCCGTCAAGGAATCGATGCAGACCGGCATCAAGGCGATCGACGCGATGATCCCGATCGGCCGCGGCCAGCGCGAGCTCATCATCGGGGACCGCCAGACGGGCAAGACCGCCATCGCCCTCGACGCGATCATCAACCAGAAGGGCAAGGGCGTCTTCTGCGTGTACGTCGCGATCGGGCAGAAGAACTCGACCGTCGCCCAGGTCGTCCAGACGCTCGAGACTCACGGCGCGATGGAGCACACGATCGTCGTCGCCGCCTCCGCCGCCGACCCGGCTCCGCTCCAGTACATCGCCGCGTACGCGGGATGCGCGATGGGCGAGTACTTCATGTACAACGGCAAGCACGCGCTCGTCGTGTACGACGACCTCTCGAAGCAGGCCGCGTCCTACCGCGAGATCTCGCTGCTCCTCCGGCGCCCGCCAGGCCGCGAAGCGTATCCCGGCGACGTCTTCTATCTCCACAGCCGGCTTCTCGAACGGGCCTCGAAACTGAACAAGGAGAAGGGCGGGGGATCGCTCACGGCGCTGCCGATCATCGAGACGCAGGCCGGCGACGTGTCCGCCTACATTCCGACGAACGTCATCTCGATCACGGACGGGCAGATCTTCCTCGAGTCGGACCTCTTCTTCTCCGGTCAGCGTCCGGCCGTGAACGTCGGCATCTCCGTGTCGCGCGTCGGCGGCTCGGCGCAGATCAAGGTCATGCGCGCGATCTCCGGCACGCTCCGTCTCGACCTCGCGCAGTACCGCGAGCTCGCGGCCTTCGCGCAGTTCGGATCCGACCTCGACAAGACGACGCAGTCGCAGCTGAATCGCGGCCGCCGTCTCGTCGAGATCCTCAAGCAGAACCAGTACGTGCCGATGGACGTCGCGCTCCAGATCGCCTCCGTCTTCGCGGGCACGAAGGGCCATCTCGACGAGCTCCGCGTCGAGGCCGTCCTCCCCTTCGAATCGGCCCTCCACGAGTACCTGACGAATCAGCACCAGCCTCTCCTGAAGGAGATCCGCGACGCGGCCAAGCTCACGAAGGAGATCGAGGCCGCGCTGACCGCCGCGGTCGTCGAGGCGAAGAAGGTCTTCCTTTCCTCGACCCCCGAAGCGAAGCAGGCGTAGGCGACGGCGGCCGACCGAGACGGAAACACAAGACAAGAATGGCAAGTCTCATCGATATCCGGCGGCGGATCCGGAGCGTGAAGAACACGCAGCAGATCACGAAGGCGGTCAAGATGGTCGCCGCGTCGAAGCTGCGCCGCTCGCAGGACCGGGCGATTGCGACGCGCCCGTATGCGACGACGCTGGAGGCCACGCTGCGCTCGGTCGCGTCGCGCGTCCCCGCGCGGGAGGACGGCGCGCCGCTGCACCCGCTCCTGGCTACGAGGGACGAGAAGAACGTCGTCCTCGTCGTCGTGTCCGGCGACAAAGGCCTCGCCGGCGGCTTCAACACGAACGTGAACCGCGCGGCCGCGGCGTTCCTGCGCGAGGCGCCGGGTCGCGGCATTGCGAGCGTGGGCCTCGTGGCGCTCGGGAAGAAAGCGAACGATTTCTGGAGGCGGCGCCCCGTCGAGATCCTGAAGTCCCAGATCGGCCTGGCGGCAATCGGCGCCGCGCCAGCCGGCGAGATCGCGCGCGGCCTCGCGGCGCGGTTCATCTCCGGTGAAACGGACGCGGTGTACGTCATCTCGAACGAGTTCAGGAGCGCCATCTCGCAGGTCGTGAGGACGAGGCGTCTCCTGCCCATCGCTCTCGAGAGCGCCGCGACCGCTGCGAACGCCGCCGGGGGCGTCGACTACCTGTACGAGCCCTCGCCCGAGGAAATCCTCGGGACTCTTCTCCCGCGCTTCCTCGAATTCCAGATGTACCGCGTGATCCTCGAGTCGCAGGCGGCGTTTTTCGCGGCCCAGATGACCGCGATGGACAGCGCCACGAAGAACGCGGGCGACATGATCGATTCCCTGACCCTCACCTACAACCGCGCGCGGCAGGCGCGCATCACGAAGGAGCTCATCGAGATCGTCTCGGGAGCTGCGGCGCTGGAGTAAAGAGACATGAGCAACGAAGGTCGGGTCGTCCAGATCATCGGTCCTGTCGTGGACGTGGAGTTCCCGGTCGGGAAGCTCCCGACGATCTTCAACGCCGTCCACATCACGGACGAGGAAGGCCTCTCGACCGAGAAGATCGACATCATCACCGAGGTCGCGCAGCACCTCGGCGAGAACCGCGTGCGGTGCATCTCGATGAAACCCGCGGACGGCCTCGTGCGCGGCATGAAGGCCGTCGACCTCGGCGCGCCGATCTCGATCCCCGTCGGGCCGGAAACGCTCGGCCGCATCCTGAACGTCATCGGCGAGCCCGTGGACGAGATGGGCCCGGTCGTCACGGCCGAAAGGTGGCCCATCCACCGCGAGCCGCCGCCGTACGAGGACCAGTCGACGTCGGTCGAGATGTTCGAGACGGGCATCAAGGTCATCGACCTCCTCGAGCCCTACACGCGGGGCGGAAAGACCGGCCTCTTCGGGGGCGCGGGCGTCGGCAAGACCGTCCTCATCATGGAGCTCATCAACAACGTCGCGAAAGCCGCGGGCGGCTACTCGGTCTTCGCGGGCGTCGGCGAGCGCACGCGCGAGGGCAACGACCTGTGGCTCGAGTTCACGGAGTCGGGGATCATCGACCCGAAGGACTGGAGAAAGTCGAAGGCCGCGCTCATCTACGGCCAGATGACGGAACCTCCCGGCGCGCGTCTCCGCGTCGGGCTGACGGGCCTGACCGCCGCCGAGTACTTCCGCGACAAGGAAGGCAAGGACGTCCTCCTCTTCATCGACAACATCTTCCGCTTCACGCAGGCGGGCTCGGAGGTCTCCGCCCTCCTCGGCCGCATGCCGTCGGCCGTGGGCTACCAGCCAAACCTCGCCACGGAAATGGGCGAGCTGCAGGAGCGCATCACGTCCACGAAGAAGGGCTCGATCACGTCGGTCCAAGCCATCTACGTGCCCGCCGACGACCTCACCGATCCGGCGCCCGCGACGGCGTTTGCGCACCTCGACGCCACCTCCGTCCTCTCGCGCCAGATCGCCGAGATCGGGATCTATCCCGCGGTCGACCCGCTCGCCTCGACGTCCAAGATCCTCTCGCCGATGATCGTCGGCGAGGAGCATTACGGCGTCGCCCGCGCCGTGCAGCAGGTTCTCCAGAAGTACAAGGACCTCCAGGACATCATCGCGATCCTCGGGATCGACGAGCTGTCGGAGGACGACAAGATCATCGTGGCGCGCGCGCGCCGCATCCAGCGCTTCCTGTCGCAGCCCTTCCACGTCGCCGAGCAGTTCACCGGGCTGCCGGGCCGTTACGTGAAGATCGCCGACACGATCCGCTCCTTCAAGGAGATCGTCGAGGGCAAGCACGACGAGCTCCCCGAGCAGGCGTTCTTCAACGTGGGCGCGATCGAGGAAGCCCAGGAGAAGGCCGAGAAGCTGAAGGAAGGGGCCTGACTTGGACGGACGCCTCACGCTGACGGTCGTCACGCCGGAGCGCGCCGTGCTCCTGGCCGTGGCGTGCGACGAAGTCACGCTGCCGGCCCAGAGGGGCGAGATCGGGATCCTGCCGGGACACACGCCGCTGATCGCTCTCCTCGGAATCGGCGTCGTGGGCTATCGCGACGGGTCGCGCCGCCAGGCCGTCGCCGTGCGCGGCGGCTTCGTGGAGATCGCGGGAGACGCCGTGCGGGTTCTCGCGGACGACGCCGCGGCGCCGGACACCATCGACACGGCGGCGGTCTCCGCCGAGAAGCGGGCAGCCGAGGGCCGCCGTGATCGGGCCGCCGGGGACGAGGAACTGGACGCCGCGGACTCGGATACCCGTTTCGCGGAAGCCCGGCTCGCCGCGGCAGGGCCGGTCTGAACCCGGCAAGAGGCGACATGATGTCCCCGAGTGGGGCCGGACGCTCCGGCATGGGGCTTGCGACGGCGGTGGTCAGGCCCGGTGGGCGCCGAAAGGGCGCGCCGGATCGACACGACACTTCCTACCTCCTACCGGGGCTCCGCGCTGCGGAGCCCTCTTTTTCTTCGTGGTTTCTCTCGCTGCCGCCGCGGAAGCCCTTGGCAGAGCCGTGGAAAAGGCGATGACGATCGAGCGCGATCCGTGGTACGCGGAGTGGTTCGGGGAGGAGTACCTCGCCCTCTATCCCGAACGAGACGACCGGGAAGCCCGCCAGCAGGCCAACTTCGTGCGGGAGTTGCTCGCGCCGTATGCGCGGCTGGGCCGCATGCGGTTTCTCGACCTCGCGTGCGGAACGGGTCGCCACGCGGTCGCCCTTCACGACGGTCTCGGTTGCGTCGTGGGACTCGATCTTTCGGCGCGGCTCCTCTTCCAGGCCCGGCGGCGGCAGGGGCCGGCCCGCCCGTCGTGGGTCCGCTCCGACATGAGGCAGCTTCCTTTTCGCGCGGGCTCGTTCGGGGCCGTCGTGAATTTCTTCACGTCGTTCGGCTACTTCGACGATCTCGCCGACGACGCGCGCGTGGTCCGGGAAGTCACGCGCCTGCTCGTGCCCGGGGGCGCGTTCCTCTCGGACGTCTTCAACGCCGAACGCGTCGTCGGGGCGCTCGCGGTCCGCGAGGTGAAGACCGTGGCCGGCGCCCGCGTGAGCATCCGCCGACGGTACGATCCGTCGAGCCGGCGGGTGGAGTCGGAGATCGAGATGGGCTCCGGCGAGGACAAGCGCGTGTTCAAGGAGTGCGTTCGCGTGTACACGGAGCACGAACTGCGCTCCCTGCATCGGGCGGCCGGGCTGTCCGTGCGGGCGGCGTACGGAAACTTCGACGGAACGCCGTTCGATCGGGGCAAGTCGCCGCGCCTGATCCTGCTCGCGACAAAGTCGGTGGGCCGCGCCGCCGCCGAAGGCGGGCGGTGACGACGATTTCGCTCGCCCTGGTCCCGGGAATCCCGGTGCTCGCCCGGGGCCTCGCGACAGGCGAGCCCGACGTCCGCGCGTTCCTTCCGGATCGCCCGGATCTCGCGACGATCCGTGCGCGCGCGACGGAAGTTCGCGCTGCTTTCGTTCCGCGCGCCTCGACCGGAACGAGCCCCGCGCTCGCGTCCCTCGCGCGCGGGGAGCGCGCGGCCGTGCTCACGGGACAACAGGCGGGGCTCTTTGGCGGCCCGCTCCTGACGCTCGTCAAGGCTCTCGCCTTGGAGAAACTGGCGGCGGAGCTCGAGGGCGCCGGAGCGCCCGCCGGCGCCGCGTTCTGGTGCGCGTCCGAGGACCATGACCTCGTGGAGGTCACGCGGCTCGTCCTGCCGACACAGGAGGGACCGAAGGACTTCGGCCCCGAGGCCGGTCCGCTCGCGGGAAACCAACGTCCCGTCGGCCGGCTCCCGCTCGGGGTCGACACCGAGGCGCTCGTCGCGGCCGCCTCTGCCAGCCTCGCGCGACCGCCTGACGAGGAGGCGGTGGCGGCCCTGACCTCCGCCCATCGGGAAACCACCTTTTTTGGCGCGTTCTCCGCCACGCTTGCCTGGCTCCTGGGTGGCGAGGGCCTGAACACCATGCCCGTCGTGGATGCGGCGAGCGCCGCCGACAAGCCGGCTCTCGTGCCGCTCGCCTCCCGCCTCGTGAGGGAACGCGCGGAGGTGAAGCGGGTTCTCGCCGGGCGCGGGGCGGCGCTCGAGGCCGCGGGTCACCGGCTTCAAGTGACGACGGACCCTGCCGCCCTGCCGCTCTTCGCGCGCGTCGGCGAAGACCGCCTTCTCCTCGTCGACACGGGCTCCAAGCTCGCGCTCAGGGGACGCGACGGGTCCTTCGAGGCCGAGGAAGTCGTCGCGCGGTTTGCGAGCGGAGACTGGCTGCCGTCTTTCTCGGCCCTCACGCGTCCGCTCGCGGCGTCGACGCTCTTTCCCGTCGCGGCGACTATCCTCGGACCGGCGGAGATCGCGTACTGGGCGCAGAGCTGGCCCCTCTTCGCGTGGGCCGGCATCGTGCCACCCGTGATCGTCCCGCGTCCGCTCGTGGCGTTGCTGTCGCCCGCGGCCAGGAGGGGGCTCGAGAAACTCGGTCTCTCCGTCGAAGACGTCCTCGAGGGACCGGAGGCCATGCTCAGAAAAAAGGGAGCGGGAAAAGCCCGGGAGCTTCTCGGGCGTCTCCGCGTGGTCGGCGCGAGCGCGGAGAGGGATCTCCTCTCGCTGAAGCCGGCTCTTCTCGGCGTCGACACGTCGCTCGGGAAGGCGGTCGAGGCGACGCGCGAGAAAACGGCGTTCGCCTTCGAGAAACTGGTCGAAAAGACGGCAGATGCGGCGGGGCGCGCCGACGAAGTCATGGCGGCGCAGGTGACGCGGCTCGCGGAGGAGATCCTTCCCCGTGGTTCCCTGGCGGAACGCGTGTACTCGGCGCTGCCGTACACCTTGCGATTCGGCCGCGGCGCCCTCGTCGGAACCCTTCGCCGGGAGCTGAAATGGAACGAGACAGGCCTTCAGGTGCTCGAACTGTGACGGCTGCGAACGTGGAACCCGTCGAGATCCTGGCCTTCGGGCCGCATCCGGACGACGTCGAGCTGGGATGCGGGGGGGCCCTGGCGGCGCTTGCGCAGCGCGGGACGAGCTTCGGCATCGTCGACCTCACCCGCGGCGAAATGGGGACGCGCGGCACGCCCGAGATTCGCGCCCGGGAAGCCGCGGAAGCGGCCCGGATTCTGGGCGCGCGTTTTCGCACGAACCTGGACCTCGGCGACGGCGACCTCCGGACGGACCGGGCGGCGCAGCGCCTCGTCGTGGAGGTCGTGCGCCGCTCGCGCCCGCGGCTCGTCCTCGCGCCGCTCGGCGCGGATCGCCATCCGGATCACGTCCGCGCGAACCGCCTCGTTGCCGACGCCTCGTGGTACGCGGGCCTCTCGAAGCTGGAGACGGGTCTCGCGCCCCACCGGCCGGACCAGGTCGTCTTCTACGCCGCCTACGTGCTCGTACCCCCCACGTTTCTCGTGGACGTATCGGCCGCGTTCGCGACGAAGCTCGCAGCCCTGCGCGCCCACCGCAGCCAGTTCCACGATCCGAACTCCGGAGAGCCGGAGACGTATGTCTCCTCGAGGGGTTTCTTCGAAGGGATCGAGGCGCGTGCGCGCGCGCTCGGGAGGATCGCGAACGTGGAATACGCGGAAGGCTTCATCGCGAACGTGCCGCCGACGCTCGCGGACCCCGTCGCGGCGTTTCTCGGATACGAAGGCGGGAAGAAAGCGTGACGAAAGCGTGAAGATCGGCATCACGTGCTACCCGACCTTCGGGGGCTCGGGAGTCGTCGCGACGGAGCTCGGACACGAGCTCGCGCGGCGGGGACACGACGTCCACTTCATCACTTACGCGATGCCGTCGCGCCTGAACGTGTTCGCCGAGCGCGTCACGTATCACGAAGTGTCGGTCCCGTCGTATCCGCTCTTCCAGTACGCCCCATACGACCTCGCGCTCGCGACGCGCATGGGGGACGTCGCGACACACGTGGGTCTCGACCTCATCCACGTCCATTACGCGCTCCCGCACGCGATCTCGGCCCATCTCGCTCGCGAAATGCTCGCCCCGCGCCGTCTCGCCCTCGTGACGACGCTGCACGGGACGGACGTGACCATCGTCGGGCAGGACCGATCGTACCTTCCGATCACGCGCTTCGGCATCGAGAAGTCCGACGCCGTGACGGCGGTGTCGGAGCACCTCAAGAGAGTCACGATCGAGGTCTTTCAACCCAGGCGGGAGATCGAGGTCGTGCCGAACTTCATCGATCCCGGGCGATGGACGCCCGAGTCGCCCGACCTCGCCTGCCGGCTCGTGCCGGCGGGCCGGAAAGTGCTTCTCCACGTCTCGAACTTCCGGCCCGTGAAGCGCGTGCTGGACGTCGTGGAGATCTTCGACCGTTTGAGGCAGCGCGTCCCCGCGACGCTCGTCATGATCGGGGACGGGCCCGACCGCCCGGCCGCCGAGGCGCTGTGCCGCGAGAAAGGAATCGCGCCCTACGTGTCGTTCCTCGGGAACATGCCGGCGCTCGAGGCCGTGATGCCCGCCGCGGACCTTTATCTCCTCCCCTCCGACTCGGAGTCGTTCGGGCTCTCCGCGCTCGAGGCGCAAGCGTGCGGCGTCCCGGTCCTGGGGTATGCCGTCGGCGGCCTGCCCGAGGTCGTCGCGCACGGCGAGACCGGCTTTCTGCGCGGCGTCGGCGACGTCGCGGGGCTGGCGGAAGACGGAGCCTCGCTGGTTCTCGATCCGCCGCGATACGAAGCGATGGCGCGCGCCTCGCGGGAACGCGCGATCCGCCTCTTCGACGCGGACCCGATCGTCTCGCTCTACGTCGCGCTGTACGAGCGCGTCCTCGCCGCCGCCTGACGGGCGACCGCCGCGCAACGAGAGAGCTCGGCCCCGGTCGCTCCCCACGAGGCGGCGCGCCGGAACTCCCCGAAGAGCGTCGTCCCGAAGACCCCGGGGTCGTCCGTCGAAAGCGTCACACTCACGCCCGCGCGGAGCATGCGCAGGAGCGGGTGCTCGGCGCCGCTCGCGACGGCGCCCGTCCTCAGGTTCGACGTCGGGCACACGTCGCAGACGATGCCCGCGCGCCCGAGCGTCTTCAGGAGCGCCGGGTCCTCGACGGCACGGATGCCGTGCGCGATCCGCGCGGGCTTGAGGTAGCGGAGGGCGTCCGCGACGGACTCGGGTCCCGCCCACTCGCCCGCGTGCACGACCGGAAGGAGGCCTGCCCTCCGCCCGCGCCGGAAGGCCTCGGCGAAATCGCGCGCGGCGAAGACCGTCTCGTCTCCGCCGAGGCCGAAGCCGACGACGCGCCGCCACGGGCGCGCGGCCTGAAGATCGAGGACGCGCGAAGCCCCCGCGGGCCCCCAGTGCCTGACGAAATCGAGGAGGACGCGCACGCGCCCGCGGCCCTTCGCCTCGTGCTCCGCGAAGGCGCGCTCGAGCGCTTCCCTCACGTCGAACCAGTCGAGCCCGAGCTTCTCGACGACCGCGGGGGAGACGTAGACTTCGGCCCAGCGCACGTTTTCCCGCGCGAGGCGCGCCGCGAGGCCGCGCGCCGCGAGGCCATAGTCGGCGGCGCTGCCCAGCTGCCGGCAGACGTCCCGATAGAAGCCGAAAAAAGCCTCCGGCGACCCGAGGTCCCTCTGGCGCGCGCGCACGGACGCCAGATCGGGGAAGATGGGCTTCGGCGAGCGGGACGAAAGGCGGACGAGGGTCGCCGCCGGGACTGCTCCTTCGAGGTGCAGGTGGAGTTCGGACTTCGACGCGGAAGCGAATCGGCGGAGGAAGGCAAGGGCGTCTTGTCGAGGGGCCACGTGCGCCCATCGTACGAGAGGCCGTTCGAAACCGGTCCGGTTCCTCTCGGGACGCCGCCGCGCGCCCGGCTCTGGATGCGCGCCGCGGCCTTCGGGATCGACCTCATTCTCGTGGCGGGCGTGCCCCTCCTTCTCGCCTCCGCGATCGTCCTCGGAGTCCACGCGACCTCGCGGGCACCGGCGGGCCTCGATGCCGGTTTCCGCGCCGCCCAGGCCGTCGCGGTGTGTCTTTTCCTCTTGCGCGACGCCGACGGCGGGAGCCCGGGAAAACGGCTCTTCGGCCTGCGTCTGATCCGCCGGGGGGGCTCCAGGGCCGGCCCTCTTCAATCGCTGTCACGAAACCTCACGCTTCTGATTCCGGGATGGAATCTCATTGAGCTGGCTTCACTTATCCGTCGTGAGGACGGCCGACGGCCTGGCGACAGGGTCGCGGGGACCGCACTCGTGGAGGCCTGATCTCGCTCGGCGGCGAAACTTTCCCGGAAGGTTCGCCGTTCTCTCTATCAGGGAGCTTTGAAATGTCCGAGAGCCGGTCCGGTAACCGCACGAACGCAAGACGTCGCCAGAGGAGTCCGCTGCTGGCCGCCCTTTCCCTGGCTTTCCTCGTGGCGTCCCCTCTGACGGCCGAGGATGCGACGCAGGAGCGATTCGAGAAGAAGTACGAGCTCACCGGCGTCCGCAAGGTGAGGGTCCAGAACGTGAACGGCGTCATTCAGATCGAATCGGGAGGCGACCAGCTGCAGGTCGTCGCCGTGAAGAAGGTGAAGTCCGCGTCCGATACCGACCTTCTCAGGGAGACCGAGATCAGGGTGACGAAGAGCGGAGGCACGATCGAAGTGGAGACGATCCTGCCCAAGCGCGGGCGGTTCTTCCAATGGTCCTTCTTCGGCCGGTCCGGCTCGGCGGACGTGGCGTACCAGATCACGCTGCCCGCCCCTCTCGCCCTGGAAGCCGAGACCGTGAATGGGCGTCTCACCGCCGCGAACCGCTCCGGCGACCTGGTGCTCTCGACGGTGAACGGCGGGGTCCGTGTGGACGGGCACGACGGGCCTCTCAAGGTGAACACGGTGAACGGCTCGGTCGAGGTGTCCTTCGCCGGCCCCATGCGGCAGGCGAGCCTCGAAACGGTCAATGGCTCGGTCACCGTCACGTGCGCGCGCGAGTCGTCGATCCGCTGCACGCTCCAGACGACGAACGGCCGCATCCAGTCGCAGTTTCCGGAGGTAACGGTCGAGGGCAAGTGGGGCCCGAAAGAGGCCCGCGGCGCGATCAACGGCGGGCGGGAGAGCCTCGCCGTCGAGACCGTGAACGGCGACGTGAGGCTCTACGTGGCGGACGCGGCGGCGACGCGCAAATGAACGCCCTTCTCCGGCGCTGACCCCGTTTCGCCCCGCCCTGCGCGTTCTCCCGAAGAAGGAGAACATCATGAGAGTCGCCCCGCGCGTCGTTTTCGTTCTTGCCGCGGGCTTCGCGGCCTCCGCCGCCGTGGCCCAGGTGCCCACGCCCCCGAAGATCACCGACAAGGTGCCGGACAACCTCACCGCGCCGACGCCGACTCCGGCGCCTCGCGGGCCGACGGAATACGTGCCCCGAGGATCGAGGGAGGCGCCGCCGGGGCGTCCCACGCCCGGCCCGACGCGGACGCAGACCCCGACCCCGGTTCCGCCGCTCGTCAGGCACCTGGACGTCCGGTCGGGTGAGGTCGTGACGAAAAAGCAGTCCTCCCCGTCGGCATGCACGACCAGGGTCGACTCGTCCTCTCCGGGGCAGACGTTCGTTCAGATCCGCTGCCCGCTCCTCCCGCCCTCCGGCCTCAAGGCCGACTTCGAGTTCTGGAAGGGCGTCAGGCTCAAGAACGGCTGGAAGGTGGACTCCCTGAAGGCCGACTGGTCGGGCTCCTCGAATCCGCAGCCGCCCGACAACAACCACACCGGGTTCCGCGTCTCGACGGCTCCGGTCGTCGGCTCGGACAACCCGGAAACGACGCTCCACCTCTTCGCGACGGCGGGTTTGACGATCGATGTCGAGGTCGTCCTCCGCGTGAAGGGGCCGCCTGGGACGTCACCGCGCTAGGGATCGGGGTCGACAGATCGAGGAGGAAGAGTAATGGTGCCCTGGGCCAGACTCGAACTGGCACGGATTGCTCCACACGCCCCTCAAACGTGCGCGTCTACCAATTCCGCCACCAGGGCACGGGGACGCGAGGGAAGCGGATTCTAGCCGAAAACTATTGCCGAATTACTTCGCTGCGGTCGCCGGCACGGCAGGAACTGCCGGGGCCGCGAGGGGCGCCGATGCCGGAACCGAGCCGGGAGCCGGAGTCGCGGCTTTCACGGGCGCGCCCGCCCTTGCCTTCGCGAGAACCGAAGACCTCGGCTTCGCCTGGATGATCGAGATCGTGACGGCGAGGACCGAGAACGCCACGAAGGACCACGTCGTGATCTTTTCGAGAAGCGTCGTGGCCCCGCGAGCGCCGAAGGTCGTCTGAGAGGACGAAGCGCCGAAGGCGGCCGAGACGTCCGCGCCCTTTCCCTGCTGGAGAAGGACGACGAGGATCAGGAAGACGCAGACGATGACGTAGATGGGGACGAGAACGTAGATCATGTTCGGTGGTGCTCCGGCCACCCGGGCAAGGCCCCGGGGGCCGAAGATGATAGCGGAATCGCCGGTCAGGCGCGAGCCGCGCCGGTCGTGGGCGCCGCGGCGGCGGCAAGGAGGGCCGCTACGTCTTTCGCCACGAGGGAGGCGCCCCCCACGAGGCCGCCGTCCACTTCTGCCTCCGCGAAGAGGCCCGGGGCGTTGCCGGGCGACACCGAGCCCCCGTAGAGGATCCGGGTCGAGGCGGCGATGCTCGGGCCGAACCGTACCGCGATTCCGGCGCGGAGGAGTGCGTGGACGTCGCCGACCATCCGCGGCGTGGCGGCAAGCCCGGTCCCGATCGCCCACACGGGCTCGTAAGCGAAGGTGAGGCCGGGGGGCGGCGCGGAGAACCCGTCCAGAGCGGCGAGCTGGTTCCGGAGGACGTCGGCCGTGCGTCCGGCATCGCGCTCGGCGCGCGTCTCGCCGACGCAGTAGAGCGGCGCGAGCCCCTCTTCGGTGAGCCGCTCCATCTTGCGGGCGAAGTCGGGCTCGCGTTCGCCCCTGAGGAGCCTGCGCTCGCTGTGGCCGACGAGGACGAGCGCAACGCCGGCGTCCTTCAGCATCGAGGCGGACACTTCGCCGGTGAAGGCCCCCTCCTTTTCGACGTACACGTCCTGCGCGGCGAGCGCGATCCCCGTACCGGAAAGAGCGGCGCCGACGCGGTCGAGGGCCGGGAACGACGGCGCGATGGCGAGGTCGACCTCCGCGGGTCGTGCCATCGCGACGAGAGCCCGCGCGAGTGCCGCCGCCGCCGCCGGCGTGCGCGTCATCTTCCAGTTCGCGACGAGGAGGCGGCGCCGGACTCTCAACGCAGGGCTTCCACGCCGGGGAGCACCTCGCCCGCCACGAGGTCGAGGGAGGCGCCGCCTCCCGTGGACACGTGCGAGATCCTCGCGGCGACGCCCGCCTCTCTCACGGCCTCCACGCTCTCTCCGCCGCCCACGACCGTGAAGGCCGGGGAGTCCGCCATCATTTGCGCGACGGCGCGCGTGCCCGCGTCGAACGGTTTCGTCTCGAAGACGCCCATGGGCCCGTTCCAGAAGATCGTCTTCGCGTCCCGCGTCATCCGGCGGAACATGTCGACCGTCTTCGCCCCGATGTCGAACGCGGCCGCGTTCTCCGGGATCGCATTCATGGCGACCGTCCTGACGGCATGTGGTTCGCCCGCTCTCTCGAGAGAAGGCGCGACGACGAAATCCGAGGGCAGGACGAGCTGCACGCCACGCTCCTTGCAGCGGTCGATGATCTGCCTCGCGATGGGGACGCCCTCCTTCTCGAGGAGCGAGCCGCCCACGGGAAGGCCGAGCGCCGCGACGAAGTGGTTCGCCATTCCTCCTCCCACGAGGACGACGTCCGCCTTTTCGACGAGGGCCCGGAGAGCCGCGAGCTTGCCCATGATCTTCGCGCCGCCGAGGATAGCGGCGAACGGGCGGTCGATCTCGGTGACGACCCTCGCGAGCGCCGTGAGCTCCCGCTCCATGAGGAGGCCGATCCCGCGCCGATCTTTCGGGAAAAGAGCCGCCATGCCCGCGGTCGAGGCGTGGGCGCGATGGGCCGTTCCGAATGCGTCGTTGACGTAGACCTCGCCGAGAGCGGCGAGCTCCCGGCAGAACGCCGGGTCGTTTCCCTCTTCGCCGGGGTGAAACCGCAGGTTCTCGAGGACGAGGACACCGCCCGGCCTCAGGGCGGCGACGGCCTTCTCCGTCTCGGGGCCGACACAGTCGGACGCGAAGGCGACGGGCGCGCCGAGGCGCGCCTCGAGCGTGCGCGCCACCGGGGCCAGAGAGTACTTCGGATCCTTCGCGCCCTTCGCCTTGCCGAGGTGCGACGCAAGGACGAGGCAGGCACCACGCTCGCGGGCGAGATGGAGGGTAGGGAGCGCCTCGACGACACGCGTGTCGTCGCGCACGACACCGTCCTTGAGCGGCACGTTGAAATCCACGCGCACGAAGACGCGCTTGCCGTCGAGGTCGAGATCCCGGATCGAGCGCGGCAGGCCGGACATGGAGTCCTCCTCTTCGGGAAGGGCGATCGTCCGATCTTATGCGCCGGAGGCCTCTATAGTCTCGTCCGTGACGAAACGCTCCGTTCCCGCGACGCGGGTCAGCCCGTACTCCTATGTCGCCGGACGGCTCAGGCTTCTCGACCAGCGCCGCCTTCCGCACGAGGAGGCGTTCGTCGACTGCGAAAGCGCCGCCCAGACGGCCGAGGCCATCCGCAGTCTCGCCGTGCGCGGCGCCCCGCTGATCGGCGTCGCCGCGGCATACGGCCTCTGCGCAGAGGCGCGCCGCGTGGTCGCGCGTGTCCCTGACGACCTCGACATCGCGCTTGCGCTCGCCGCCGAGAGGCTCGTTTCGTCCCGCCCCACGGCCGTGAACCTCGCCTGGGCGGTCGGCCGGATGCGCGCCGTGGTCGAGGCATCGTCGGGCGGCGCCGCCGGAGAGCGGGTCCTTCTCCTCGAGGCCGAGGCAGACCGCATCGCCGAGGAGGATCGCCTCGCCTGCCTCGCGATCGGCCGCTTCGGCGCGGCCTGGCTCTCGGCGCGCTGGTCGGGGCTCGTCGGGATCCCAACGGTTCTCACGCACTGCAACGCGGGTGCCCTCGCGACGGCAGGAATCGGCACCGCGCTCGGAGTCGTCCGGGCGCTCGCGGTCCTGGGTCCGGTTGCGATTCTCGCGGATGAGACACGGCCCTACCTGCAGGGGGCGCGCCTCACGGCCTGGGAGCTTCGCGAGGACGGGCTCGACGTCACCGTCCTTCCGGACGTCGCGGCGGCTTCCCTGATCGCCCGCGGCCGGGTGCACGGCGTCGTCGTGGGCGCGGACCGCATCGCGGCGAACGGCGACGTCGCCAACAAGGTCGGGACGTACGGCCTCGCGCTCGCGGCGCGCGCCCATGGCGTGCCGTTCGTGGTCGCGGCTCCGACGACGACCATCGACCTCGCGACGCGAGACGGCGCGTCGATTCCGATCGAGGAGCGCGACGGAAGAGAGGTGGTCGCGCTGCCTCTTCCCGGCGGAGGAACCGTGTCCCTCGCGCCCGACGGGGTCGGCGCCCTCTATCCGGCCTTCGACGTGACACCCGCGGCCCTGGTCGATGCGATCGTCACGGAGCGCGGGGTTTCCGAGCCTCCGCACGCGCAGGCGCTCGCGCGGTTCGCGGCGCCATGACGGAGAACGGAGCGGACGCCGGGGTCGTCCTCGCGCTCGAGACCTCCTGCGACGAGACGGCCGTGGCGCTCCTGGACGGCGCGGGGCGCGTCCTGGCGTCCCGCATCGCCTCGCAGGAAGACGCGCATCGCCTCTACGGCGGCGTCGTCCCCGAGATCGCGGCGCGCGCGCATCTCGAGAATCTGCCTCCGCTTCTCGACGCGGCGCTCCAGGACGCCGGCGCGGCGCTCACGGACCTCTCCGCCGTCGCGGCGACGGCGGGGCCGGGCCTCGTGGGCGCGCTTCTCGTCGGACTCTCGGAGGGCAAGGGGCTCGCCCTCGGGCTGGGCGTGCCCTTCGTCCCCGTGAACCACATCGAGGGGCACGCGCTCTCCCCGTTTCTCTCGATTGACGGCGAAGCGGCGGCCGCCGTTCCGGAACGCTTCGCCGCGCTCGTTGTTTCCGGCGGGCACACGCACGTTTTCGCCTTCTCGGGCTTCGGGATCGAGCGCCTCGCGCGGACGCGCGACGACGCGGCGGGGGAGGCCTTCGACAAAGTTGCGAAGATGGCGAGTCTCGGCTATCCCGGCGGGCCGGCCGTGGACCGGCTGGCGCGGCGCGGCGTGGCGAAACGCCCGTTCGCGGTCGCGCAATTCAAGGACGGCTCTCCGGATTTCAGTTTCTCGGGCCTGAAAACGTCGGTCCGGGAGCGGCTCCTGGAGCTCGGTCGCGCGCCGGCCGCGGGGATTCCGGGAGGCCGCCGTGCGCTCGAGGAAGACGCCGCACCGAGGCTCTGCGACCTGATGGCCGACGTCGAGGAGGCGATCGTCGCCCAGCTTCTCGACCGGCTTTCCCGGCTCCACGAGGCCCGGCGCCTGGGCGTCCTTTCGGTGTCGGGAGGCGTCGCGGCGAACACGCTCGTCAGGGAGCGCATCCCCGCCTGGGGGCGGGCGCGCGGGGTGGACGTCCGCGTCGCTCCCCGGGCTCTCACCGGCGACAACGCCGTGATGATCGCGTTCGCGGGGCTGAGGCGGCTGCTCGCCGGGCGCATCGGCGAGGGGCTCGGCGCGGTGGCGCGTTCGCGCTGGCCGCTCGAGACGCTAGAATAGAAGGCTCGCGCGCGGCCGGCCGGTCGCGTGTCACCTTCATCACCAAAAAGCCATGACCGACCCCTCGCGCATTCGCAATTTCTCGATCGTCGCCCACATCGACCACGGGAAGACGACGCTTTCCGACCGGATCCTGGAGCTCACGGGCGCGCTGACGGCCCGCGAGATGACCGAGCAGGTCCTCGACGACAACCCGATCGAGAAGGAGCGCGGGATCACGATCAAGGCCCGCTCCGTCACGCTGAAGTACCGCGCCGAGGACGGCCAGGACTACACGCTGAACCTCATCGACACGCCGGGGCACGTGGACTTCACGTACGAGGTGTCGCGCTCGCTCGCCGCGTGCGAAGGCGCGGTCCTCGTCGTCGACGCGACGCAGGGCGTCGAGGCGCAGACCCTCGCGAACGCGTACCTCGCGATCCACAACAACCTGACGATCGTCCCGTGCATCAACAAAGTCGACCTGCCCTCGGCCGTGCCCGAGATGGCCCGCGAGCAGATCGAGGACGTCATCGGGATTCCCGCGAGGCACGCCGTGCTCACGTCCGGCAAGGTCGGCACGGGTGTCCGCGACCTCCTCGAGCAGATCGTGCACGACATCCCGGCCCCGAGGGGCGACCCCGCCTCGCCGCTCAAGGCGCTCCTTTTCGACTCGTGGTTCGACCTCTACCGCGGCGTCACGTGCCTCGTGAGGGTCCACGAGGGAACGATCCGCGCCGGCATGAAGATCCGGATGATGGGGACGGGCCTCGGCGGCGAGGTGCAGGAAGTCGGGATCTTCAACCCGAAGCCCCTGGTCGTGCCCGAGCTTTCCGTCGGCGAAGTCGGCTACGTCATCGCGGGCATCAAGGACCTCCACGCCGCGAAGATCGGCGACACCGTCACGGAAACCGAGCGCCCCACCGCCGCGGCGCTGCCCGGCTTCCTGGACGTCAAGCCGATGGTCTTTGCGTCGATCTTCCCGACGGAGACGGACGCCTACGAGGACCTCCGCGACGCGATGGAGAAGCTCCGCCTCAACGACGCGTCGTTCACGTTCGAACCGGAGTCGTCGACGGCGCTCGGGTTCGGCTTTCGGTGCGGCTACCTC